>JBFJWV010000011.1:0-12638 GCA_041623515.1 Thermoplasmatota archaeon
CACGAGCGCGCTTGCGCTCTAAGCCTGAACGGTGATGTCCCCGGTCTGCGTGGTGATGTCGACCGTGGTGCGGATGTCGCGCCCGGCGAAGCCACTGGTGCGCTTGTGGACGTGGTTTTCGTCCTGGCTCACCGCTTCACCGTCCGTCACGGAAACGTCGATGTCGCCCGTGTCACTGCGAGCGTCCACGTCGTAGCCGTGGGTGGCGCCCGCCATGAATTCCAGAATCACCGTTCCGGTGCTGGTCCTCACCTGAACATCGCCGGAGCCAGTGGGTGAAAACTCGCCCGTGATGTCCCCACTGCTTGCAATCAACGTGGCTTGTTCGGTCTTGAGCTTGTAGTATTGATCGCCCGTCGACGTTTCGGCCATGAGGGACACAACGGCGCCGCCGCGGAGTTCCAAATCGGAGGTGCTGCCGTCCAAGTTCACGTTGTTGGCATGAATGGCGTCAATCTCCACGTCCGCCGTGCTCACGGAGAAGCTGGCACTGACCGCCACGAGCGATTCAATGGTCACGTCCCCCGTGCTGCTGTCGTGGTTGAACGTCGCCGCCTGGACGCTACCCCAGTCCGAGTCGCCTGTGCTGGATTCACGAGTGATGCTGGTGAATGCGAGGTTGTCTCCAACAAAGTCGCCCGTCGAGCTTTCGAGCGTGAGGGAGGGGCCACCCAGGTCATGCACGGACAAATCCGCGGTGCTGGATTCCAGGCTCAAATCGTAGGCCGGTGCGGCCGGCACCTTCGCAATGAGCTCCGCGCTCCAGCCTTGGCCGGTGCAGGTCGCCAGCGGCGGAATGCCACTGCACGACGCCCCCATGCTGACGTCATTGGAAACGGCCGTGGCGAGGTGAAGCGTGCCCGCCTCCAACCGGTCCGTGTGCTCCCATTCCATGCGGTCAAACGCAGCCTGCGCCTCTTGCTGGGTGCCCCCGTAGCTTTCGAGCTGGAGAACGTAGTGGTAGTCACCGTCCGGCGAGGGCAAGACATCGATTTGGCCAACCGGGATGTCAACGAACACGTCGCCCAATGCGGCGCCGCCGAAGTCGTTGTCAATGGTGATGGTTTGGCGGACGCGCCACCAGGGACTTTGGGTATCGGGCGCCACCACTTCCTCGGGGCCTTCATCAATGTCCGGTTCGCCATGCTGCGCCGGCGTTCCACTGGCGGGTTCGCCGGCCGGTATGTCGGAGGAGTCGAAGCCAGGTGAATCGTCGCCTCCCTCGTTGTCTTCTCCAATTTGACCCTCAAGGCAACCAGAGAACGCAAGCATCGCAAGGGAAAGCACCGCCAACCACTTCATGCGGCCAACTTTCCGGTTTCCCTCTTAAGCCTCGTGGCGCAGCCGTCGAATTCCTACTCTGAATCGAGTCGCTCCGCGACCTTGGCCTTGGCGTCTTCGAGGCGCTGCGATGCTTGCCGACCCTTGGGCCCATGGGTGCGCAACTCCATGATTTCATCCCGCAAGGTGGCGGCCCGCTCGAAGTCCCACGCCTTGGCGGCGGCGGCCATTTCCATTTCCAGGCTCTTGATGAGCTTGTCAAAGGCCGCTTTGTCCAGATCCGCCACGGACTGCACGTTGGGCGATTCCTTCTTTGCGCCCAAGGCAACGCCGTCGATTTCGATGGCCTTGATGGTTCGCTTGACGGATTTGGGGGTGATGCCGTGCTTCTTGTTGTAGGCAATCTGGGTTTCCCGGCGGCGTTGGGTTTCCGTGATGGCGAATTCCATGGCATCGCTCATGCGATCGCCGTACATGATGACCCGGCCATTCTGGTGACGCGCGGCGCGGCCAATGGTTTGCACCAAGCTGGTCGCACTGCGAAGGAAACCAATCTTGTCTGCGTCGAAGATGGCCACGAGGCTGACCTCGGGCAGATCAAGCCCTTCACGCAACAGATTGATGCCAATCAAGACGTCGTGTTCGCCCTTGCGCAGTTGCTCCAAGATGATGATGCGCTCCAGGGTGTCGATGTCCGAGTGCAGGTACGTGGCACGGACGCCCAGGCCTTGGTAGTACTTGGTGAGCTCTTCGGCCATTTTCTTCGTGAGCGTCGTGATGAGCACGCGCTCTCCGGCCTTGACCCGCTTTTGGATTTCTCCGAACAAGTCGTCCACTTGGCCTTCCACGGGCCGCACCTCCACCTCCGGGTCAATGAGTCCGGTCGGACGGACGACCGCGTCCACCACCTGGGCACTCCGCTCCAACTCGTACTCGCCCGGCGTTGCGCTGGTGCAGACGACTTGCTTGAGCTTGCGCTCAAATTCCGGGAACTTGAGGGGACGATTGTCCAGTGCCGATGGCAGCCGGAAGCCGAAGTCAATGAGGGTCTCTTTGCGCTGGCGGTCGCCGTTGTACATGCCGCGGACTTGGGGAATGCTGACGTGGGACTCGTCAATGATCATCATCCAGTCTTCTGGGAAGTAATCCAGCAAGCAATGCCCCGGGTCGCCGCGGGGCCGGCCACTCAGCGGTTGGCTGTAGTTTTCGATGCCGGAGCAGTAGCCAATTTCCCGCAGCATTTCGATGTCGAACCGGGTCCGTTGCTCCAAGCGAGCCGCTTCCAGAATCTTGTCGTTGGACCGCAAGTGGTCGAGTTGGTCCTTCAGCTGTGTTTGGATTCGTTTGATGGCTGCCTCCAATTCATCGGGCGGCAGCACGAAATGCTTGGCGGGGAAAAACGTCCAAGCCTGGTGCTCTTGGATGGATTTGGCAGTGACGCGATGGACCCGGCGGATGGATTCGATTTCGTCCCCCCACAGTTCGATGCGAATGGGGTCTTCGTCACCCATGGGCAAGACATCGATGGTGTCGCCGCGAACACGAAACGTGCCCGGTTTCAGGTCGGCGTCGTTGCGTTCGTAGTAGCCATCGACGAGCCGACCCGTGAGGCTCCGCCGGTCGATGGTGTCGCCGACTTGGACAATCAGGTTGGCGTCGCGATACGCGTCGGGGGCACCCAGCCCGTAGATGCATGAAACGGACGCGACCACGACCACGTCGTCGCGAATCAGGAGGCTTTGCGTGGCGTGGTGGCGCAGCTTTTCGATTTCGGCGTTGACATCCGATTCCTTGGCAATGTAGGTGTCCGATTGGGGGACGTACGCTTCGGGCTGGTAGTAATCGTAGTAGCTGACGAAGTACTCGACGGCCGCATCCGGCAGAAACGCGCGCATCTCTTCGTAGACTTGCGCGGCCAGGGTCTTGTTGTGGCACAAAATGAGGGTGGGCTTGCGGACCTTTTCGATGGTCTTGGCCATGATGTAGGTCTTGCCAACTCCGGTGACGCCCCGGAGGGTCTGCATTTTGTGTCCTTGGTTCAAACCCGCGACCAGCGCATCAATGGCAGGGCCTTGATCGCCTGCGGGCTCGAACGGGGCCTTGACCACCAGGGACACGAGGTCTCACCCACGCGGCTGGTTGATGAAGCTGTTGCCGGGGACAGTCAAAGTGGCCAAGCAACGGGAACGCTCCGCTCATGCGACAGCATCACAGAAGAGGGGAAGAGGAGGGAAAATGAAACCGAGGCTTACGCGCGGTAGCCCTTGTGGCTGGCGCAGTACTTGCTCTTGCCCGCCGCCTTGCGCTGGCACGCTTTGCCCGCCTTCGTTTTGGCGGCGCAGGTGGTCTGCTTGCGCACGGAGGGCTTGGTGTCCGCAGCGCCGGCATGGCGGGGCTTGGTGTCCGCCTTCTTGACCTTGGACGCGTCGCTGGCCTTGGTGTAGCCCTTGTGGCTGCCGCAGTACTTGCTGCTGGCGCGTGCGCTGTTCTTGCACTGCTTGCCATCCGCGGTCACGGCGGCGCACTGTGGGCGGGCTCCCTTCTTTGCACCCTTGGTGCCGACGCCGGGCGTCGTGTCGGCCGCCTTCTTGACGGCGGGCGCGGTGTCCTTCTTGGCCTGGACCTTTTTGGCACTGGGCGGTTGGTAGCCCTTGTGGCTGCCGCAGTACTTGCTGGTGCCGCGAGCGCTGTTGCGGCATTGATCGCCGCTGCTCGTCAGCGCCGCGCACTGGGGGTTGTACTCCTTCTTGGCCGCGGCCTTCTTCGCAGGCGCCTTCTTGGCGGCCGGCTTCTTGGCGGCGGTCTTTTTGGTGGCAGGCTTGGCTTTGCTGGCGGCGGGCTTTGCGGAGACAACGGTCTCCGGGCCCTTGGCCGGCTTGCGCTTCAGAATTTTGGAGAAGATACCCATGGTCCTCACGCCCTGACTCCAGGCGTGGTTCACAAAGCCTCCGGCCCGGTTCAATCGAGCAAGTCGTCCGGTCCGAACCGGAAGTGGATGTTGGCCAATGGGTGCCAGAGCGCGTCAAACATGGGCATCACGCGCTGGCTGCAAAGCCGCCGATGGCGGCAGCGAGGATGAGCACGCTGAGCAGGGCGACGCCAATGTAGGGGAGGGCCGCCTTGCCGGGCTCGTTGTCTTTCGGGGAGGGCGCGACCAGCAGGACCAGCATGACGATGCTGACCACGAGGACGGTGCCGATGAGGAATGTTCCAAACATGTGTATCACGAGGTTGTGGCCCGAGGGGGGTTCCGGCGAGGCCGGTGGTCGGTGGTTGGTTGCGTATGGACCGAGCCCCTCGGACCGGAATTCCCGGTCCATTGTGGCGAAGTGTGTGCGACAGTGTCGCTCACTTCAACCGATACTCGCTTCCGGCGAATATATACTTAGTCTGCATGGACTTACGTAAGTTTCACCAAACTATGGTAGTCGAAAGCGAACGGGTGAACAGGGTGGTCCATTTGCAAGGCCCGTGCCCTTCTGTACGCAGTGCGGCGGCGAGACCCAAACCACGGACGACGGCCACCAGGCTTGCGCCAAGGGCCACATGGATTACACCAACCCCGCACCAACCGTTGGCGTCGCCATCCTGCGGGGCACCCAAGTGCTGCTGGCCCAACGCGCCCACCCGCCAAAGGAAGGTGAATGGGACTTGATTGGCGGCTTCGTCGAAGTCAACGAAAGCGCCGAGCAGGCCATCGCTCGTGAATTGCTGGAAGAAACCAGCATGACCCTCACCTCCGCGGAATTGGTCCAAGTGGCCCCCGGCGACTACGATGGCCGACCCACGCTCAACCTCCTCTACATCGGCCAAGCCGCCGGCGAACCGGAAGCGCGCGACGACGTCGCCGACCTGCAGTGGTTCGATCTGGACGCCTTGCCAAGCCCACTCGCATGGCCCCACGAAGTCGCCATGTTGGAGCGGCTCGCCACCATGGTGCAGCGCATCCAATCGGGCGACCCGAACCCGGCCGCCTAGGCACCGCGTCGAGACCCCCGCCACGAAGCGGCATCGCAAGCATCTTCAGAGGCCGGCCGGCTGAACCGGCGTGGCGTCGCAGAATCAGACCTACAAGTGGCGACTTCCCCTCGTGGGGCGCAACCCGAACGAAGGCCACCGGGCGGCGACCCCCTTGGAGTTGTTCTATGACTTGGTGTTCGTCATCGCGATTGCCCAGGCAGCCGCGGGTTTGCACCATGGCATCGTGGAGAATCACATCCAGGAAGCGGTCGTCAACTACCTCGTGGTCTTTTTCGCCATCTGGTGGGCGTGGATGTCCTTCACCTGGTTCGCCTCCTCGTATGACAACGACGACGTCCCCTACCGCCTCGGCGTCTTCCTGCAACTGACCGGCGCCGTCGTCCTCGCTGCGGGCGTCGGCCGGGTATTCGACGGCCGCGACTTCACCGTCGTGCTCATCGGCTACGTCATCATGCGCATCGCAGCGGTGGCGCAAATCCTGCGCGCCGCGCACCACAATCCCCTGGAACGCGCCACGGAATACCGCGGCGCCATCACCCTGATCATCATGCAGGCCTTGTGGGTGGCACTGATCTTGTTCATGCCCCAGGCATTCGTGATTCCAGGTGCCATCGTGTTGGGAACCCTGGAATTGGCAACCACGGCATGGGTGAACCAGCAGCGCAAGTCCCGCAACTGGCACCGCCACCACATTTCGGAGCGCTACGGATTGCTGACCATCATTGTCCTTGGCGAAACATTCCTCGCGGCGGCCATCGCCGTCGAATCCATGTTCGAAGCGGGCGCATTCGAGGCACGCCTCCTGCCCTTGCTGGCAGGGGGGTTGCTCACCGTGTTCGCCATGTGGTGGCTGTACTTCGACGAAGACGCCAGTCACTTGCTGGACAACAGCAAGTTAGCGTACATGTGGGGCTATGGCCACTACGTGATTTTCGCATCGGCCGCCGCCGTGGGAGCGGGGCTCGCCATCGGCTTGGACGTGGCGACCCACCATGCCCACATTTCCGCCGTTGCGGGAAGCCTGGCATTGGCGATTCCGGCGGCCATCTACATTCTCGCCGTGTGGTTCCTGCAAGAACGCCCCAGCGAATCCAACGATGGCATGCACCTGCCCATTGGCGCCTTGCTCGTGCTGGCGACGCCTTGGACGCCGGAGCCCGCATTTGCGATTGGTTTGCTGATGAGCCTGATGGTCGCCATCAAAGTCATGCTCCGGCACCGGGCCAGTGAACCGATGGGTGCAGAGGCCGCAACGGACGCCTAGAGTGGAATGTTGCCGTGCTTGCGCTTCGGCGCATCGGCACGCTTGTTCACCAAGGTCTCCAACGCTTTGATGAGCACCGGCCGCGTTTCCTGAGGTTCGATGACATCGTCCACGTAGCCTTTCTTGGCAGCAACGTACGGGCTGGCGAATTTCTCCCGGTAGTCGGCCACCAACTCGGCGCGGCGCGCCTCCAGTTCATCGCCGTCAAGACCCTTCAGCTCATTGCGGAACACGATGTTGACTGCACCCTCCGGACCCATCACGGCAATTTCCGCCGTGGGCCAAGCCACATTGAGGTCGGCGCGGATGTGCTTGGAACACATGACATCGTACGCACCGCCGTACGTCTTGCGAAGGATGACCGTGAGCTTGGGGACGGTTGCTTCGGCGTACGCGTACAGCAACTTGGCACCGTGGCGAATGATGCCCCCGTGCTCCTGCTTGACACCCGGCAAGAACCCGGGAACGTCAACAAACGTGACCAGGGGAATGTTGAAGGAATCGCAGAACCGAACAAAGCGCGCGGCCTTGCTGCTGGCATCGATGTCCAACACCCCGGCAAGAACCTGCGGCTGGTTGGCAACGATTCCGACGGGGCGCCCGTTCAGGCGGGCAAAGCCGGTGACGATGTTCTTCGCAAACTCGGGCTGAATCTCGAGGAATTGGCCGTCATCGACCACGTGGCGCAATACGCCGACGACATCGTACGGCTGGTCCGGCGAATCCGGAATGGGATCTTCCAATTCGGTCGCCATGCGGTTGGGGTCATCGGTCGGCTCAACCAGCGGCGGGTCCGTCAAATTGTTGGCCGGCAAGAACGCAAGCAACTCGCGAATCCCGGCGATGCAGGCATCCTCATCCTGGAACACTTGATGGCATACACCGCTCGTGCCTGCGTGGGCATGGGCGCCACCGAGCTCATCAAAGGTGACCTCTTCGCCCGTGACCGTCTTGATGACTTCAGGACCGGTGATGAACATGTGGCTGGTGTCCTCCACCATGAGGATGAAGTCCGTGATGGCCGGGCTGTAGACGGCCCCGCCAGCGCACGGGCCCATGATGGCCGAAATCTGCGGGACAACGCCACTGGCTCGGGTGTTGCGGTAGAAGATTTCCGCGTACCCCCCGAGACTCATGACGCCTTCTTGGATGCGGGCGCCGCCGGAATCATTGAGGCCCACGACGGGAGCCCCGTTTTGCACGGCCAAGTCCATGACTTTGCAGATCTTTTCTGCGTAGACCAGGCCAAGGCTCCCACCCCAGACGGTGAAATCTTGAGCGAAGACATAGACCAGGCGGCCATCAACGGTTCCCCATCCCGTGACAACGCCGTCGCCTGGAATTTTCTTGGAGTCCATGCCGAACTCGACGCATTCGTGTTCGCGCAAGCTGTCCAGTTCCTGGAAGGATCCCGGATCCAGCAACAAGTCGATGCGTTCCCGCGCCGTGTATTTTCCGGCTTGGTGCTGCTTTTCGATGCGTGCAGGACCCCCTCCTTGGAGGCTGGCGGCTTTGCGTTCGCGCAGATCACGGACTTTCCCTTTGACGCTCAACAAGTGGCCACATGGGGCCTCGGCTTTAGCGTCAACGGCCGCGCAAGAATCCGACGCCCAGGGCCAAGGCGCGCTCATCCCACATGACCGAGCGGTGCGTGGTGCCCTCCAAGACGTGGCACTCCCCCCCAGCCAGATTCAGCAATGCTTGCGATTCTTCCACCGGCACGTCGTCGTCGCCCGCAGACAAGATTCCCATGCATTGGCCTTGCCATTGCTTGAGCGCGGCATGCAAATCGAAGTCTTGGGCGGAGGCATTGAAGATGCGACCCAGCCGGCGCTCGAAGCCGCGGCGGGCGCGCGGCGGCAGCCCCACCAAGTTGCCATAGCGTTCGAAGGCCATGAAGGGGTCGGGCGGCCCACCAAGGCACACCACGCGGCCCGTCCAGTTCGCTTTGTCTGCGGCGAGCAGCGCGCTCGTTGCCCCCAGGCTGTGCGCGACGATGCCATGCAATCCCCCCTCCGGCTGTTGCTCGGTCATGATGCGGCGCAGCGAGGCCACAAAATGGGGCACCCCGGAATGCTTGGCCGGTACGCGCCCGTGCCCTGGCATATCCAGCGCGATGACGCGGTAACCCGCGTCGACCAAGGGCCCGATGAATTCGCCCATTTGCAGGCCGCGACCCTGCCAGCCATGAACCAACAGAACGGTCGGACGCTCCACGTCACCGTAGGCGGTGCCGGCACAGCCGGCCAGATGCATTTGGACACCGGCCTCCCGCCAAGCGCGCTCCCGGTCCGGTTCCGGGTGGGGTCGCATGCGCAAGAACATGCCCACACTCAACCGGTCGCGAGGTCCGGGCGGCAAGACGCGCCAAGCGACGCGCAGGAGGACGAGCAGGGGGTGCACGCGGCGCGAGCCGTGCTGACCTACTTGGACCCGCCGCGCACCGACGCAACCAAGTACGCGCGGCCACCCCCCGCACTGTGCTCGGGTTCGGATTCAATGGTGATGGCAGCTTCCATCACGACCGCAACCCGGCGACCCGTGACGGGACCATGCGCCGTTTGCGGGCCGAAATGGATGCCGTGCGCAAGGATGCACGGCGCTCCACTTTGCGCGTCACCGAGGTCCGGGCCGGCAGTGCGTGGACCCAACCCGGGGCGTTGGCGGCGCGACCGCCCGACTGGATCACCGCCAACCTCCGATCCCTGCAATTCTTTGCCGAGCAAAAGGCAGGCGACCCCATTCCTCTGGCACCCAGCCGCGCGTTGCTGATGCCGAACAAACGCAGCGGAGTGGAGCCGGCCATGGTGTCCATCCGCGCCCAATCCGATGGCCGCATCATGTTCCAATTCACGGACGTGCCTGAGCAGGCCGTCGCGCTGCTGCGGGCCTTGGAAGGAGACGTGGATGTGACGGACCAGGATTCCATTTACTTCCTCGAGCAGCGCATGAGCATCTTGCGCGCCCTCCGGTCCGAACGCGCGGCCAGCCGGTTGGAGGCACCGGAGACCCTGCCCCGAGCCGGCCGGCAGCCGCGTCGGCCGCTGGACTTGCTGAAGCTGCCGGAGGAAAGCCTGGGCATCGTGGTCGGTCCGCCCGGCACGGGCAAAACCCAAGCCATCAGTGACTTGGCCCTGCAACTTCAGCAAGAAGGCAAGAGTTGCCTGCTCTTGTCATGGACCCGAATCGCCGTCGAGGAGGCCCTGGAACGCGTCACGGCCCGCAATGGCCGCGCCTTCCGGCTGGGTCGACCGGACGCCTCCCCGGTGCCCAATGTGCACTGGGACGACGAAGTGGACTGGACCCAAATCATGGCCGGCGAGGTGGGGTTGCCGGTTTTCGGCGACCGGGTGCGCGAACCAGTGCTGCTTGGCGGCACGTTCCTGCAGGCGTTTGTTCGCTTCAACGCCGAGTACACCAACGACGACGGCGCCAAGTTCGACGTGGTTCTGGTCGACGAAGCAAGCCAAGCCCCGTTCGAGGCCATTCTGTTTGCCATGCATGCGGGCCACAAGACCATCCTGTTGGGCGACCCCATCCAGCTGCCCCCCGTGTTCCGCGCCAACCGGCTGGATGCCAGCACGAGCCGGGAGGCGGAGGATTGCCTCTCGACGGTGCTTGCCCACCGGCCCGACCTGTACGTGCTGCTGGATACCCAGTACCGTAGCCTGCCAGGAATCATGGATTGGAGCAGCGCCAGCTTCTACGGAGGCATGCTTCGCAACGGTCGCCCCGAGGACGGGCTTCATTTGCGATGGCCCCGGGCGAATTTGCCCCGCATCAGCCTGGTCACCGTCCCCGACGCGGGACCCGACAACCGCAACAACCCCAAGACCCTCGAACGGGCGCGCAGCCTGTTGAAGTCAGCAGCCCGGCAATTGCCCGCGCTGAAGTTGCCCGGCCGGGCACTGTACATCACTCCGTACAAGGAACAAGCCACCCGTGCGGAGGAGGCGCTAAAGACGACCACGCTCGACATGACCATCGGAACCGTTGACGCGTCCCAAGGAAAGCAGGCCCCCCTCGTCGTTTTCGACCTCTGCACCGCCAAGGAAACCCCCTTCTGGCGTACCGACACCATGGCACGCCGATTCAACGTCGCCCTGACGCGCGCGACCCACCATTTGGTGGTCATTGCACCCGAGGGCCTGGTGCGGTCGGCCCGCATTCCCTGGCTCCGCAGCCTCTTCGCTGCCCTTCAGCAGCCCGACGAGGGCTAAAGGGGCGTTTTCCCCTCGGCCCGACCTTATCAGGGATGCCGAAGCACCTCATGCCATGGGCGACCCTTTTCGAATCCTGGTGGTTGACGACGAGGCGGACATCCGCGAATCCATCGTGCAATTGCTGGAAATCTCCGTGCCCAACGTGACCGTGATGCAGGCCAGCGACGGCATTGAGGCGCTGTCTCTCATCAAGAAAACCCCGCCCGACGTGATCCTCTCCGATTACAAAATGCCCGGGCTGGACGGTTTAACGTTCCTAAGGGAGGCGCAAAAATTGCTCCCCGACGTGCCCCGATTGATCATCACGGCGTATCCCGACCCAACGCTTGCTGCACGAGCCGTCCAGGAGGCCGGCGTTGGCCTGTTCATTGCCAAGCCATTCAACATCGATTACGTGGTTGAGATGCTCAAAACGTTCGTCACGCAATCGGAAAAAAACACCCCCGACGCCAGTTAGCCCTAAATACGAGTCTTGTTGCATGATTTCTACAGACAGGCGTTCGCGCCTGTTCTCTCTACGGAGGAATAACCATGCAACAACAAGGTGGACAGCAACCTGTTTACATCCTGAAGGAAGGAACGGACCGCACCCGCGGCCGCACCGCTCAATCAAACAACATCTACGCCGCTCGCCTGATTGCCGAGACCGTCAAAACCACGCTCGGTCCCCGCGGCATGGACAAGATGCTCGTGGACTCCATGGGCGATGTCGTCATCACGAACGATGGCGCCACCATCCTCAAGGAGATTGACGTGGCCCACCCGGCCGCCAAGATGATCATCGAGGTCGCTAAGACCCAAGACGCCGAATGCGGCGACGGCACCACCACCAGCGTCGTTCTCACCGGAGAACTGCTCAAGATGGCTGGCGAACTCATCGAGAAGGGCATCCACCCCACCACCATCACTGCCGGCTACAACATCGCCAGCAAGGAAGCGGTGCGCATCCTCGAAGGCATGGCCAAGGAAATCAAGGCCACCGACAAGAAGATGCTCATGAACATCGCCAAGACCAGCTTGGCCAGCAAGAACGCCAGCACCAGCAGCGAGCTGCTGACCCAAATCGTCGTCGACGCCGTGAGCGCCGTCGCCGAGAACGTCGAAGAAGGCAAGGAAGTCGACCTGGACAACATCCTGGTCCAGAAGGCCAAGGGCGGAAGCCTGGAAGACTCCGAGCTGATCATGGGCGTCGTCTTGGACAAAGAACGAGTCAGCACCAACATGCCGGAACGCGTGGACAACGCCAAGATTGCCCTCGTCAACGCGGCCATTGAAATCAAGAAGACCGAAGTGGACGCCAAGATCGAAATCACGGCCCCCGACCAACTCGGTGCCTTCCTGCAACAAGAGGAAGACACCCTGAAGCAAATGGTCGAAAAGGTCATCGCCAGCGGCGCCACCGTCCTCGTTTGCCAGAAGGGCATCGACGACCTCGCCCAGCACTTCCTGGCCAAGAACGGCATCTACGCCGTCCGCCGCGCCAAGAAGAGCGACATGGAGAAGCTCGCCAAGGCCACCGGCGCCAGCATCGTCAACACGCTGGATGACCTGGACAAGGCAAGCCTCGGCAAGGCCGGCATCGTGCGCGAAAAGAAGATCGGCGACGACACCTTCACGTTCGTCACCGAGTGCCCCAAGGCCAAGGCCGTCAGCATCCTGCTGCGCGGTGGCACGGAGCACGTGGTCGACGAAGCCGAGCGCGCCCTGGAAGATGCCCTCAACGTGGTCGCCGTTGCTGTCGAAGACGGCAAGATGACCCCGGGCGGCGGCGCTGCAGCCACCGAGATCGCCATGCGCCTGCGCGACTTCGCCCCCACCGTGGGCGGCCGCGAACAAATGGCCGTCGAAGCCTTCGCTGACGCCGTTGAAGTGGTCCCCCGCACCCTGGC
>JBFJWV010000012.1:0-12598 GCA_041623515.1 Thermoplasmatota archaeon
CCGCAACGCTGCCCAAATTGACGACATGGCCCTGGCGGGCGATGAGGGCCGGGGCGCAAGCCTGAAACACGGCCAGGAGGCCCAATACGTTGGTGTCCAGCATCTCCTTCCAATCGGCCAGCTCGCCGTCCTGAATGGGCGCTTTGCCACGGGCGAGTCCCGCGTTGTTGACCACGATGTCCACGTCGCAATGGCCCTTTGCACGCAACGTGGCAACGGATCGTGGCTTGGAAACATCAACCACCGCTCCTTCCGCCGTGCCCGGCCCGCGCCCATTGAGTTCTTTGACGATGGTTTGCAGCCGGCTCTTGCGGCGACCCGCACAGATGACATGCGCCCCGGCGCCAACGAACGCTTGCGCCGTCGCCAACCCAATGCCCGCCGTGGCCCCCGTAATGAGGACGCGTTTGCCTGCGAGAGTCTGCACGCCCCGCCAGACCCGGGCGGCCGCATAGGACTTGGGGTCCGCCCACTGTTGAACCGGCCGTTTCAAGTGGCCCGGCCCCCTGGAAGCATCGATGGGTGTCAACTTGCGGGATGTGTTCCCCCAGCGACCGGTCCCCGATGGCTGGTACGCGGGCAAGCGCATTGCCATTGATGGACACAACGTGGCGTTCCGCTACCTGACATCCATCCGTGGCAAGGATGGTGCCGCGCTGCAAAACAGCGAGGGCCGCACCATTGCCCACCTGCTTGGCTTCACGGGGTTGGTTCGCCAAATGCGGATGCAGGGGGCCGAGCCCATCGTCATTTGGGACGGACCGGTTCACCCCCGCAAGCAGGCAACGGTGAACGAACGCATTCGCAAGCGCCAGGAAACCTTGGCAAAGGTGGAGGAAGCCCGGGCCGCGGGAGACCACCAACTGGTCCATCGGTTGATGCGCGGAACCGTGTACTTGGCGGAGAACATGATCAACGACGCCTCACGCCTTCTGGAGGCGGTTGGCGTGGCCGTGGTGACGGCTGACCACGATGGGGAACGCTATGGCGCTGCTCTGTGCCATGCCGGTTACGCTGACGCGGTGGCCACGGAGGATTTCGACGCCCTCGTGGCCGGCGCGCCTTGGGTGTTGCGCAAGGCAGGTGGCGGCGAGCCGTTCATGCACCACTTGCATGACATCGGAGAGCATGGGCTGGACCAGCGTCAACTCCGGCAGTTGGCCATCGTGTGCGGGACCGATTGGCATCCCGGGGTCAAGGGATTCGGGGCAAAAACCGCCATCAAGGCCATGCAGGATTACCCAGACCTGGAAGTGTTGTTTGAGGAAACGGAGGCCGGCAAAGCGACCACGCGGTACCACAAACTGGTGGCCGCGTCGGACATGAGCCACGCCGATTTTGTGGACTTGGATGGGTTCATTGCCAACCTGCCCGAGCCCGCCGAGCCCCGAGCCACCACGCCCTCCGTCGAAATCGCGGCCGCCGTGGCGGACGAAATGGGGATTCAACGGGAGCGGGCCACCGGCTGCTTTTGCTAGTTTTTTCTTTTTGTTTTACCCCTTGATTGCACTTGGAACATCCATTTTCCAAGAGGGGGGCGACATCCTAGCGTGCACTCGAAATGTAGGTAATTCACGCAAGGCCCCGGCGCCGCAAACGACGCCGGAGCCCCCGTGGCGCGCCAATGCGCGCGACGTGCATCCCATCCCAACCGTAAGGCCAGGCACCACAGGTCCCCCCGTGGTACCATCTGCACAGCCATGGTTGTTTAGAAGGCAATTGGTAACAAAGTAGAGAACTTTTCAGGAGAAAATGACGCCCGCAGGCCCCCCATAAGGGCCTCAACGCTGCCATGGATGCAGGAATCTTGCGTCCATACCCCCCTGCTTCCTGTGGAAGCTTGTGTGGGACACAGGGTCAGCGGGTTGGGAGCGCGTGCCTCGCGCATCCCCCCGGCGAATGCCCCTTGCATCCGACAATCCGGCGGGCCGCCCGCCCAGGGTTGCCAGCACGCCCCGTTTTTTGCCCGGAAGCGCCGTGGCCGGCCTGTGCCCGCCCGCTGCCTGTCGGATTGCACCGTATTGCCCATGACCCATCCAGACGCCAAGGCGGAAGCCATTTGCTGGAATGATGCCGGCGAATTGCTGGCCGTGGGCAGCAACGAGGACGTGCGCCGCATCGCGGCGGCCAACGGAATCCAGGACGAGCCGCGGCCCGGTTTCACCATCACTCCGGGCTTTGTGGACGCCCACATGCACTTCTTCCACGTGGGGGTCCGGCGCATCCGGCCCGACTTGCGCGACGCCCCGAGCCTCGAAGCCGCGTTGGCCATCGTCGCCGATTGGATGCAACAGCACCCCAGTTCCGACCCCGTCATCGCTGAAGGATGGGATGAATCCCGCTGGCCGGAACGCCGGTTTCCGACCCGTGAAGAAGTGTCGTCTCTGGAAGAGGCTGGAGGGCGGCCCGTGGTGTTGCGCCGCATGTGCGGCCACTTCGCGGTGGCAGGGGATGCTGCACTGCCTCCCATCCGAGCCCACTGGGACGATGATGAGTTGGTGGATTTGCGCTCGGGCATCCTCAAGGAGCAACCGAGCTTGTACCTCAACGAAGTGGTCCCCGTTCCAGCCGATCAGCTGGACCAGGCCTTGCAGGTAGCCACAGACATCGCCCACCGCCTGGGCGTAACAACCGTGGGTGAATACACGCAGGCCCCGTTTCGAGAAGCGCTCCTGCGGGCGGCCGATGCCGACCAATTGCGGATTCGCATTGCGAACCACATCTACGTGCAACAGCTCGAAACGGCCATCGAGGCCGGCTTCCGGACCGGCACGCCCCGTGGAAGCGGCATGCTGCGCGACGGCGGCTTGAAGGTGTTCCATGACGGCTCCATTGGAGGACGCACCGCCCTGATGCGCGAGCCCTTCCTCGACGACCCCAACCACCCCAACAACCGTGGAACCGCCATCTGGACAGATGCTGAAGTGGACTCCTGGTACCAAGACGCCCACGCGGCGGGCATCCAAGTGACGGCCCATGTCATTGGGGACGCAGCCATTGACCAAGGGTTGGACGGCTACACCCGCTTGCGAAATGCGTGCCAAGACCAAGGAGACGGCCCCCTCCCCGCCTGGGACGACAACTCCTTGCGCCACCGGTTCGAGCATTACGAATTGCCCCATAATGACGCCGTGCATCGCACCGCTGAGCTGGGGATTGTTGCGTGCAGCCAACCCAACTTCATCGGCGAATGGAGCGCCAAGGGAGGCATGTACGAAACACGCCTGGGAGAACGGTACCTGCTCAACAACCGCATCAAGACCTACCTGGACGCCGGGGTTCCGCTCTGCTTTGGCAGCGATGGCATGCCGTTCGGCCCCTTGTACGGCATCGAATGCGCCATGAACCACCCCGTCCCAAGCGAGCGCTTGACCGCCCAGCAATCCATCTGGCTTTACACGGCCAGAGCGGCGTGGGCATGCCACTGGGACGACACGGTCGGAACCCTCGAGCCTGGCAAGCAAGCGGATTGCCTCCTCATCGACGGATCCCTCGACGCACCGGCAACGCAATGGCGCGTGGCAGAGACGGTTCTCGCAGGCCAAACCGTCGCCCAAAACCAATCTCCGCAGCCCCATGCGGACGCTCTCCAAGCTTGAATCTCGACCGGAAGGGTTCCGGTGCAACCAAATGCGCTGGTTTTGGGAAAAAATTACGGCAGCTTCGCAGACCCCACCCCATGGTTTCCGGTGGATGCGTTTTTCCCTTTCAAATCAAGAAAAAACGGTTCTTTTGAAGAACAAAATTGACTGAAGTCTTATCGTGTTTGACGTCTTGATAGATTCGGGCTTGATTCATCTCATTTCATTTGTTTTAGTTTGATTCATCTCTCTTTTGCACTCGACGAGAAATCATGGGGTGGGGGCTACGCAGTTTGTGGCGTTGCGCGATTCAATGCGGATTCGCGTTCTGCATCCATGCAAGCGCCATTGCGTCCAGTGAGCGCCAGAAGCCACGTTTTTTCCTTGCTGGCACAATGCAGAGCCTGGATGCCTCAGAGACATCGTGGGCCGCTGCCCGTCCCGACGCCCGAATTGGTGCGGTTGCAGGGGATGCTCAATCCGTTCGAGAGCACTCTATGGGAGGGCGGCGGACACCACATTTTTGTGGCACGCGTCACGGCGGCTGAGCCGGACTTGGTCAATGACATCGAGTCCATCGTGGATTTGGCGGCGCCCACGCACGTGGAGCAAGCCGAGGCTGCCCTCGTGCTGACGCCCCGGAACGTTCACGCCATCCCCATGGACCCGCTCCGGCACCTGATGGCCGATCGGGTGGCATTTGATGCCCGCCACGCGGCGCGGCTGCGCCAAGAAATTCCCACAACCGCGGGCGTTCGCCTGTTCCGGGCTACGGATGACCCGAAGCGTCGGTTGCGCCTGGCCATTCGCATCGCGCAGGAATCGGTGGCCCACATGGACGACGATGACCTCCTCGATGCTGCGGAAGCACTGGGGTCCGAACTGGAGCGGGGGCTCACGGACGTTCATTGCGTGTACCTCATCGCCGCCAGAGATCATGTGCGCTTGCGCCCAGGGGATATTGTTGACGAGTTGCTCGAGAAATGGGATGACCCGGCCCGCCGGGAGCGGCTTGCGCAGGAACGTTTGCAAGCGCAAATGGAGGCCGAGGAAGCACGGCGTGCGGCGAAGAAGCAATTGGACGACGAGCTGAGGGCCCGCTTTTCCCAGAAAGTGGCGCACGCGCCCGTCAAGCGTCTCGACGCACCGATTCTGGAGCGTGAAGACACCATCACCGCGCGGCCGGGCGTGGACTTCGAAGATGTTCGCCGCCGTGTGGACGCGTTGGAATGGCGGGTTTCGGAAGCGTCGGTGGCGGTGCAGGAGATGGTGCCTCGCCCACGAGACGACTCCCCGGCAGCAGATCCGGTTGACGCGTTGCAACAACGTCTGCAAGCGCTGGGCTACGCGACCCGGTTGCGGCCTCAGGTTCCAGGATTTCAGGTGGCCATGGCCGCCGAACGGGTGGCCGCACCCGGACGCGTGCTTGCCTTTGACTCCCACCATGTGACCGCAGCGGTTGCGCGCCGCGTGCGGCAAGCCGCCACCACGCTGCCCGTGGATTGCGTCCTGATTTTGAGCGATAAGGTGGACCGCGCCGCGCGCAAGCACCTGAAGGGTTGCGCCCGCATCATCCACCCAGCGGAAGCGCGGGATTTGACGCTGTGACGGCAACGCAGCCGGCCGACGCCAGCGGGCCCAGCCCGCCACCGAAGCAAAAGAGCGCCCATCTTTCGACCCAGTGTCCGCCCCTTGACGCGATGCTCGATGGTGGCATCGAATCGGACGCCATCATGCTCGTGTTTGGTGAGGCAGGCAGTGGCAAGACCAACTTGGCGCTCCAATGCGCCCGCAGCGTGGCAACCGGTGACGGAGACCGCCCCCCGAAACGCGTCGCGTACGTGGACACGGAGGGGGTGAGTCCGCATCGCTTGGCACAAATCTTCGCAGGCGTCGAAGACGCCCAGGATCGGCTGCTGTTCTTCAGCCCCTACGACATTCAGCAACAGGAGCGAATGGTCCGCAATTGCACGAAGAGCCCGGAGCTTGGGCTTGTTGTGGTGGACTCCATCAACATGCATTACCGGCTCCACATTGACGGCGGCGACGAGATGCAGAAAGAGGCCACCCGCTCCCTCGTGCAGCAACTGCACCACCTCACGACGTTTGCCCGCCAACATCAGGTCCCGGTCCTGATTACGGGCCAGGTGTATGGTGGCGAGGATGCCACGCAGCCGTTCGCCCGGCGCACCATGGAGCACTTGGTCAAGGCGCTCGTTCGATTCCGCAAGACCCCCGATGGGAACCGCAAGGCAACCGTCCTCAAGCACCGCAGCATCGAAGAGGGGCGGCAATCCATTTTCAAAATCGCCAACGAAGGCTTGGTCGCACTGGATTGATTGTTCAGCGCAGGTGGACATGTGCACCCCAACAGGGGCTTGCGAAGGGCCCTCTGCCGCAATTATCATATGGGACTGAAACGCAGGTCCAGTTGCTATGCGTTCAATCGCAGCGTGCCTGCTGTTGACATTGGCCCTCGTTCCCGGCGTTTCCGCCGAATTGGATGTCAAGGAAACGGCAGACCGCGCCTGGGAGAGCATCAAGGACGACCCAACGAACCCAGAGGTTGAATGGGTCGGCGAAGAAATCCGCGACGAGGTGGCACGTGCCACGGGCAAAGAAAAGGCGGAGGAGCCCGCCCCCGAGGACCCTGCGCCGGCACCGCCCACCTTCGGCCAACGCGTGCGCGAGGCGCTCGGAGGCCCCACAATGCTGGCCGGTTTGGCTGGTCTGGGGGCCACGGTCATGGGAATGGCTGGCTTCGCCGCCGTCACCCGCTACATCAGCCCCAAGGAGGCCCTGAAGAACCCGCAACGCGCCATGTTGTACGGCTTCATCCGCGCCACGCCGGGCGCCCATCTGAAGCAACTCTCGGAGGAATTCAAGATGAAGACCTCCAGCATCCTTTGGCACATTCGCAAATTGGAGTCCGCCGACCTGGTGCACTCCGAGCGCGCCAACGGATTCCGCGTCTTCTACCCCACTGAAGGCGGCATTGAGGCGAAACGCCTCAGCCGCGCCATCACTGCCTTGCACAATGAAAACGCTCGCCGTGTCCAGGAGTCGGTGCAGAACCGTTCCGGCCAATCCGTCAAGGACTTGGCGGAGCGCCTCAGCATCCAAGCGGGCACCGTCCGCTGGCACCTGCGCAAACTGCGTGACTTTGGGCTCATCGACGAATTGGTCCGTGAAGATGGATCCCAGTTCTTCGGCACTCCGTTGGGTGCCAAAGCGATTGAAACCGTGATTGGACGACCGACCACCGCGCCGACGCCCCGCCCCGGGGCCCGGCGAACGCCCGCGGCGGACTGATCATGCGGGCCACCGTCGTCCTGATGGCGCTGGTGGCATTGGCAAGCGCCAACGCACAGACGGAGGCCCCCACGGACCTGGGCGACAAGCTTGCCGAGGACAACGGCTTCTTCGACGGCGGATTGGGCTACGGCATCGCCATCGGCGGGACCGGAGTCATGGCCCTTGTTGGCGTTCTTTACTTCCTGGGCGTCGGCGGGCTTCGGCACGTGGATGCCGACAATGTACTGGAGCATCCTCTGCGCGCATCCATTCACGAAACGGTGCAAACCGAACCCGGCATCCACTTGCGCGAGCTGGCGCAGCGCCACGACACCGCCGTGACGAACACCCAGTGGCACCTGCGCAAGCTGGAGATGGCGGGCCTGGTGCGCACGCAGAAGGTGGCCGGGCGGCGACTCTACTATCCCACCGCAGGTGGCGTGAGTACCCGGCAGGAGGCACTCCAAAACGCCGCCACATCGAACTCCAACGCGGCCGCCATCTACGAATTCATCCAATACGCGGCGGGCTGCAACCAGCGCACGTTGGCTGATGAGCTGGGCATGAACCCCGGTACGGTCCGGTGGCACCTGCGCAAGCTTGAGGAAGCGAGCCTCATTCGCAGCGTTCCCGAGGGGTCGCAAACCAAGTATTACAGCACCGCCCGGCGGCGCCCGCGGCCCCTACGGGCTGAGTTGAAGGCGAAGTAAGGCGGCTTGGGACCGGCCTTCCCGCGCAAGCAACCGCCATATATTGGCCCCTTGTGACGAAAACCGTGAAACTGGCTGGTGGCACCCCCCGGTTCCTGAGCATCTTGCTGCTCGCGGGAGCGTTTGCGGGCTGTGTGGACACGAATGAATGGGACGCGGAACTGGATACGACCGAGTTCCAGGCACCCGACGATCTGGACTCCGTGGCTGCACGGGACGTCATATGGCCCAACTTTGATGGCGCCACGCTGCGCATTCTCGACCACGGCGCGTTTGCCGCGTGCGAGGACATGGGGGCGCTCTTCGAAGAATTGACCAACGCCACGGTCACGTGCACGGCGGCCGACGACACGGGCAGCGCCATCAACCGTGCAATCCAAGGCATCGGCGACCCCGAATTTGACGTCATTTACGGAATCGACAACTTGCTCATGCAACGTGCGGTTGATGCCGGGCTATTGCGCGAATACACCCCCCAGATGGCCGCTCGCGTCAATGAAAGCCTCCTGTTCTTTGCCGACGACCACGAGGACCATGAGCACGACTGGCCGGCCACCCCGGTTGACCACGGTTACATTGCCCTCAACATCGACCACCGCCATGCCGAACTGAGCTCGGCTCAAGGTCCGAACACGACGATTGAGAACCTGTTCACCGTGCGCAAGCACGCCGATCTGTTCGTCACCCAAGACCCCCGCACGTCCACCCCGGGCCTCGGGTTCTTGCTGACCACCATCAAGCTGTTCGGAGAGGACGACGCCTACGATTGGCAGGACTATTGGACCGAGCTGTTCGAAGGCGGCGTCAAGATCACCGCCGATTGGTCCACCGCATACGAAGTTCACTTTAGCGGGGGCTACGGAATGTACGAAACGGGACACATTGGCGACCGCCCCATCGTGACCAGTTACACCGAAAGCCCCGCGTACGAAGCCTACTGGGGCGCCACCGAAGTGGCCGACGTGCTGGTCAATCATGGCAGCGCACCCGCGTCCATTCACCAAATTCAAACCATGGGCATCCTCGATGGGACGCCAAACCTTGCGGTGGCGCAAGCATGGCTCGAGTTCTCGTTGACCGATGACTTTCAGGTGACCGCTGCCCCCTACACGGCGGTTTACCCGGCCGTCGACTCCGAGGCCGCAGCGACCAGCGTCGCGGACACGTACGAAAGCAACGCCAACGTCACCCATTATGCGCCCGGCACCTTCGCCACGGTTTCGTATGATTTCATGCGGGATGGGGCCAAGGTTGAATCCTGGGTGGCCCAGTGGGTGACCCTGTGCGAAACCCACAACTGCGCCTAAGCAAGGCGCGACCAACGGCACTGTTTCTGGTGCCATTGGCCTTCCTGGCCGTGTTTTTCGCCTATCCGCTGGCCGTGACCTTCCAAGCGGCAGGGGACGCCTCGGCTTGGGCTTGGCTCAGCGGTACGTACGCACGCACGCGGCTTTTGGGCGCCGTTGGACAAGCCACCCTATCGACGGTTGTTGCTCTGGCGCTGGCGGTGCCATTGGCGTGGCATCACCACGTGACCGGACGTGCTTGGACCCAGGCCCACCTGGCCTTCCATGCGGCACCCTTTGTCTTGCCCGTGTTTGTTGTGGTGGCCGCAGTTCGTGAAGTCCTTGGGCCCAATGGGTGGGTGGCCGCAGCAACCGGCACCGACGTCCTGTCGATCCTTGGCCCCCTGGGCACCGTGGTGGTGGCCCACGCGTTCTACAACTATGGATTTGCAGCGCGCATCTTGCACGCGGCATTGGAGCGACGCCCGCACCATTTGGAGGAAGCGGCACAGGTTCTCGGAGCAACCCCCCGAGGTGCGTTTCTACGCGTTTCGGCACCGCTGCTGATGCCGACACTGCTCTCCGTGGCTCTGCTGGTCTGGCTGTTCAGCTTCAGCAGCTTTGGCGTGGTGTTGCTCTTGGGCGAAGGATGGGTTGCCACGCCGGAGACCATGATTTATCAGAACTTGGCGGGGGCATTCCCGCAGGAGGCGCGCGCCGCCGTACTTGGCGTGGCGCAATTGCTTCTCAACGTGGCTCTGCTGACGGGTTACTTTCGCCTACGCCGGCGCGAGGCCCGGTTGCCCCGGCGGGGCCGGCAGCGTCCGCAAGCCGCGCAGGCCGGCCGTCCATGGGTATCGTGGGCAGTGCTGGGGCTTGCCTTGGCCCCCCTCGTGGCGGTTTTGGCAGGGGGCTTCCGGGTCCGCGGCCAGTGGACGCTGGATGCATGGCGCGCGCTGTTCGATGTGAACCACCCGGCCCACCTGACCGGTTTCCATTTCACGGAAGTGCTGCTGCGCAGCGTGGCGTACGCCGTGACAAGCGCTCTGGTGGCCGTTGCCTTGGCCGTGGTGCTTGGGTACGGGCTCCGTGCCGCCGGTCGGCTGCGCCCGGTGGCCGAAGGGCTGGCAGCACTGCCGCTCGGCACCAGCAGCATCCTGCTGGGCCTGGGTTACCTGCTGGCCTTTGGCGCCGGCAGCTGGCTTGACCTGCGTGGCGCATGGGTGGCCATCATGATTGTCCATTCTCTCATTGCGTTCCCGTTTGTGGCCCGCGTGCTGCTGCCCGCGCTGGACGAACACGACCGACGCCTCGACGAGGCCGCGGCCTTGCTGGGCGCGTCGCCCGCTTCCGTGGCGTGGCGCATTCACTGGCCTCTGCTGCGGGGATCGGCGGTGGCGGCTCTCGGATTTGCCGGCGCCATGAGTCTGGGCGACTTCGGGGCCAGCCTGCTTCTCGCCCGCCGTGAAACCATGACCCTGGCGGTCTGGATTGGCGAACATGACCAGCCATTTCGCAGCCTGATGCAAGCGCAATCCGTGGCGCTGACGGCCGTGCTCATGCTGCTGGCGGCCGGTGCCTACTTGCTGGTTGAGCGCTTCGACGGCCGGAGGACCTCCTGATGCTGCAAGTAACCGGGCTGAGGTTCACCTACGACAATGCGCCTTTGCTGCAAGGGGTGGACCTGCAGGTGGAGCACGGCCAATCGGTTTTCCTGTTGGGCCCCAGCGGTGCAGGCAAGAGCACCATTTTGCGTTGCATTGCCGGCTTGGAGAGTCCGGAGGAGGGAAGCATTTCACTGGACGGCGTCGATTTGGCAGGCGTCGCCCCCCATCGTCGCGGCGTTGGCCTGATGATGCAGGACCCGTCACTGTTTCCCCATCTCACGGCGGCGCAGAACGTTTCCTTTGGAATGCGGTATCATGGCGTTCCCAGGGCCGAGCAGCCTTCGGCGGCACGCAAGTACCTGGCCATGGTGGATTTGGCGCACAAGGCGGACGCCCTTCCGGACCAGTTGTCCGGAGGCCAGCAGCAACGCATTGCTCTGGCGCGCACATTGGCCGCCAAGCCACGGGCGGTCTTGCTCGATGAGCCGTTGACCAATCTCGACCGCAGTTTGCGCGACGAATTGGGCTTGCGGACCCGCGATTTGCTGCAGGCGGAAGGCATCGCGGCGCTGTGGGTCACCCACGACGAAGGCGAAGCCAAGCGCCTTGGCCATCGGGTTCTCCGGCTCGTTGACGGCGCCCTGGTTTCTGAGCCAAACGTTCCTTAACCCGGCGTTCCATCCGTTGTTGATGCGGAGGGCCCTGCTGCTGTTGCTGCTTTTGTTGCCCAGCGTTGCGGCTCAAAATGGCAGCATCAACGCCACCGTGGATGACGAACCCATTCTGCACCGGTGGGAGAATCCGCTGCCGCCGCCCTTGGATGGTGCCTGGGGGGCCTTCGCACTCAACATTTCCATTTGGGCCGCCATCAGCTTGATCGCCGTCTTTGCCGTGGGCCCACTCCTAACTGCAATCGCCCGTCGGTTGCCAGGCAAACTGGATGACCACGTGGTGGCCATCGTGCGCGTCCCGGGCTTCCTCATCCTCTTCGTCTTCGGCGTCGTGGATTCCGTTCGTGGATTGCCGCTGCCCAGTCAAATCGATGCGGGCTTCGAGACTGGATGGAAGATTCTCCTGATCATCGCGGTCACACTGATGGTGTACCGCCTGTTCAGAGAGGTTCTTCTGGGGCTTGGAAAACGGGCGGCCAGCCACACCCACACCAAGCTGGATGATCGCCTCTACCCATTCTTTGCCAAGGTGGGCGGGGTCCTGATTTGGATTGCCGCCTTGTTCTTCTTGGTCGGTTCACTGGGCGTCGATCTGACGGTCTTTGCGGCCGGGGGTGCGTTCCTGAGCCTGGTCATTGCATTTGCCGCTCAGGATACCTTGGGCAATTTCTTCGCCGGCATTTTCATTCTGCTGGACCAGCCGTTCCGGGAAGGCGACCGCATTGAAATCCAGGAAATCGACACGTGGGGGGACGTTGTGGAGATTGGTCTGCGCTCGACGCGCATCCGCACCCGGGACAACCGGATGGTGATTGTGCCCAATTCGGTCATCGGCAGCAACCCGGTCGTGAACCACAGTTTCCCCACCGCGGAGTACCGCATCGGCGTGGACGTGGGCGTCGCCTATGGGTCCGACATCGCACGGGTGACGGAGGTCCTGTTGGCCGCAGCCCGCAGTGTGGAAGGAGTCAACCCCGACAAACGCATCGAGGCATTGTTCCGGGAATTCGGCGACAGCGCGCTCAAGTTCCATGTGCGCGCCTGGTTCCCCCATTACGTGGATGCGCGGCGGTACGAAGACAAACTCAACCGCGCCATTGACCATCACCTCGCGGAAGCGGGCATCGAAATCCCGTTCCCGCAGCGGGTGGTTCACTTGCGCGACAAGTCCTAGCGCAGGGGAGCCATCAAGTCGCGCAGTCCGTTCAGAATCAATCGGGTGTGGACAATGTCCTCGGCGTTGTAGACACACAAATCCCGTTTGATTTGGTCGTTGGGCCGGCGCTTGTAGCCGCGGTACATGCGCAGGGCATGGTAGCCGTCCTTGACCTTCAATGGCGGCTTCTCGTAGCCAAAGAATTTGGCCACCCGGTCCGATTTGAATTTGCGCACGGGCAGGTAGATGCGCTGGGTTTCCTGGTTGCCGGTGTACACAACTTCGTTTTGCAA
>JBFJWV010000013.1:0-11520 GCA_041623515.1 Thermoplasmatota archaeon
CGGTCGAATTGCTGGAACCCGACCTCGACCTCGAAGCAGACCTCGGCATTGACACGGTCAAGCAAGCCGAACTCTTTGGCGAGCTGCGCGAAATGTTTGGCGTTCCCCTGGACGAGTCCTTGCAATTGTCGCAGTACAACACCCTGCGCAAGGTGGCGGCATACATGGGCGGCAAGCCAAGCGGTGCTGCAGCCCCTGCACCAACGCCCCCGGAAACCGTCGCGCCTGCTGAATCGGAGACGAGCCCGTCCGGCGGTACCGACGCCCTCGGGCAAGTGACCGATGTGGTGGCTCAGAAGACCGGCTACCCGGTCGAACTGCTCGAACCCGACCTCGACCTCGAAGCAGACCTCGGCATTGACACGGTCAAGCAAGCCGAACTGTTTGGTGAGTTGCGCGAGCAATTTGGTGTGCCGTTCGATGAAAGCCTGCAGTTGTCCGAATACAACACCCTGCGCAAAGTGGCCAATTACATGGCGAGTGGCCAAGGCACGCCGGCCCCCGCTGACCCCGCGCAAGAGCCAGCGAGCACGCCCCAAGTGACCGCGTCCATCCAACGGCTGGTACCAGGCCTCCGGCCCCAAGCACTACCCGATCAGGCCAACAGCATCCAACCAGGTGTTGTGTTGATGCTTGGCCAGCAAGCGCACCCAAGCTTTGCGGATGCGTGGCGGGCAGCCGACTTCATTCCCAAAACGGAATTGGCCGAAGGCCAGCAATTGGCAGGCATCATGTTCACGGTCACGCGGCCCGATGAGGAAGACGCGGACATTTGGGCCGGGCAATTGTTCGATGCCATGAAACAATACCATTCCATGCTGCCTGATGGTGGGTTTGTGACCGTGGTCACGGCCCAAGATGGCGCCCATGGTTTGGTGGCACCGCGCGACGGCGGCATGGCCGCCATTGCAGGGTTTGCCAAGGCATTGCGCAAGGAATTGCCGCGTTGCACGGTCAAGGCCATTGACATTCATCCAGAAGACAGCAAAGCGGCGGCTCGCGCCGTCGCAGAAACGCTTCACGGCGGACCCCGCACGGAAGTGTGCTACGGTTCCGATGGTACGCGCCACATCATCGAAGTCGCGCCCCAAGATCTGGACGCAGCCGTTCCCGATGTGGCCGGCAAGACGCTGGTCGTTCCAGGTGGAGCGCAGGGGATTACCGCTGCCATGCTGGAAGCCTTGGCTCCGCAAAAGCCCAATTTGGTTCTCATGGGACGAACGCCGCTGCCAACCGCGGCGGCCGAATGGTCCACATGGACCAACGACCAATGGAAGGAAGCGGAGGCGGCCGCCATTGCGGAGCTGAAAGCGGAGGGCGAAAAGCCCACGCCGGTCCTGGTTCGCAAGCGCGTGGATCCCATGCGCAAAGCGGCGGAAATGCACGACGCCATCGCACGATTGCAGTCCTTGGGAGCCCAGGTCATGTACGAAGCGGCCGACGTGACCGACGCCAACAAGGTCACGGCCGTCGTGGCCGCCGCGCGCCAGCGGTTTGGGCACATTGACGGCATCATTCATGCGGCGGGGGTCGAGATCAGCAAGATGCTCGCAGACAAGCCCCGCGACCAATTCGACTTGGTGTTCGGCATCAAGTACCTGGGGCTGGAGGCATTGCTGGCCGCAACCAAAGACGATCAAATGGACATTCTCGTTGCCTTCGGCAGCGTCGCGGGACGTTTCGGCAACCTCGGCCAAGTCGATTACTCCGCCGTCAATGAACTGCTGGCGAAGGAAGTCAAGCGTCACGCGGTCGCGCGCGAAATCCCCACCGCATTCACCGTCGCATGGGGCCCATGGGGCGAGGTTGGAATGGCAACGCGCGGCGGCATCATGACGGTCCTGGAGCAATCCGGCGTCACGCCCATTCCCACGGAGGTTGGCGTCGACTTGTTCCTGCGCGAACTCGCCCATCCCGGCGTGCGCGAATGCGTGATCGCGGGAAACTTGGGTGACCTGGACATTGACCACCAAATCGTCGCCCATGCCTGGGACCCGTCCATTCAGGAGGCGGAATCGTGGCTGCAAACGGCCCCCGAAAGGTTCCGCCTGCTGCACTCCATCGATGCGTTCGAACCAGGCAACACCCTGCGGGCGTCCGTCCGGTTGGACCGAACCAACGACGCGTACCTCAACGACCACGCCATTGACGGTGTCCCGTTGTTGCCTGGGGTCTTTGGGGTTGAGGCGTTTGCCGAAGCAGGCCGCCTGCTTGCCGATGAAGACTTGCACTTCCACGGTGCCGACCAGGTGCAATTCCACGCGCCCTTGAAGCAACACAAAGACGCACCCGTCCATGCAACGTTGCACGCCCACGTCGCGGGCCGCACGGACGATGAAACCCGCGTCCACTGCACATTGTCGACGCAATTCATGGGACCCGATGGCAAGCCATTGGGCGAGCCCCGCCTCCACTTTGAGGCAACCGTTCGCTTCGGCCCTCCCTTGGAAACGTTGCGCACGGCAGACGTGCCGGTTGGAACGGGCGAATGGGGGACGTCGGCCATTTACCCGCCGTTTTTCCATGGACCCTTGTTCCAAGTGCTTGGCAATGCGGGTCCGCTTGCGGATGAATCCATTGGCACCTGGAAACGCCCCTCCAATGCCTTCTTTTCTGCGGGTGAGGCAACGTTCCTCAGCCATCCGATGCTGACGGAGGGATTGTTCCAACTGTGCGGATTGCGCTCCATGCATTGCGAGGGCGTCATGAGCCTGCCCGCGGGCATTGCGAAATTGGACATCCTACCCGGCCGGCTCGGCGACGACGCCCGGCTATGGTGCCGGTACACCGGAACCGAAGACGGGATGCGCACATTCGAAGGTGCGGCTTGCACGCCGGATGGAACCGTCGTGCTTCGCTTCACTGGCTACGCCATGGTGGAAACAGGACCCATTGATTTGCCGCAGGTAGCCCCAGAGCCTGAGGCGCCCGTGCCACCTGCGCCCGTCCAGCCCGTGGAGCTGCCCCAAATTCCAGGGCTGCAATTCCATTGGGCGCCCGTGCAGGAAGGCGCCTTGCCCGACCCGTCCATGTTCTCCGATGCCGAACGGGAAGCCCATCGTGGATTCGCGACGCCGAAGCGGGCTGCGGAATGGTTGGCGGCCCGCGTCGCCGTCAAACAAGCCATCAAGCAGTCCCTGCCAGACGCGGACCCGCGCACCATCGCCGTGGTGTCGGCCGACAGTGGCAAGCCGAGCATCACCATCGATGGCAAGCCCAGCGCAGCGACCGTGTCCATCACGCACCGCGACGGGCTCGCCATTGTCGCCTTCGCCATGGGCCCGGTGGGAATTGATTTGGAAACCGTGGAAGACCGGCCAAGCAGCTGGTTTGAACAGGCATTCACCCACGAGGAGCGCGAGCGCCTCGAAGCAAGCCCCGATGCCATGCGCGCTGCCGCCTGCGCGTGGGCCGCCAAGGAAGCCTGCCTCAAGCGGCACGGAACCGGATTGGATGCATCGCTGCATGCGGTGGTCGTGGAGCCCGCGGGCGATGGCAGCGCGCAAGTCCATGGGCCGTTCGGCACGTACGGCGTCCGTTTCTTTGATGTGGGCGGCCGTATCCTTGCGGTCTCGATGGAACCAATGGACGCCGCCACGGCGACCACGGAGTGACGATGCCGGCCGCGCCAACCTGGAATCAACGCCTCACCCAGCAGGTCGAATGGACGGGCTGGCCAACCCGCCTGGGCGTCAGCGCGGCCATGGCCGGGTTCCTTTCCATCATGGCGCTTGTTTCATTCCCACTGCCTTGGACCCCCGTTCCCTTTTCGCTCATGCCGTTTGCTTTGCTCGTGACGGGCGCCGTGCAGCGGCCCGGCTACGCCGCATTGAGTGTCCTGATTTACCTCGCCGCAGGGGCCCTGGGCGCACCCATCTTTGCGGAAGGCGCCAGTGGCTGGGCGCACCTCCTGGGACCCACGGCAGGTTACCTGTTTGGATTCATCGCGGTGTCGATGTTGGTCAGCGCCTACATGGCCCGCCGGCACGCACCCTTGCCCACCGCCCTCGCGTGGGGGCTGATTGGCTTCGTTGGCGCAGCCATCCTGGCTGGCGTCGGCGCGATTGCTTGGATGTGGTCGTCGGGGCAAGGGCTCGCCCAATTGGACTCCGAAGTCACCGCCGACTGGGGCGTGGCCAAATCCACGCTCTGGGCTCTCCTGTTCATCACCGCCGCGTCAACAACGCTTAGCTTGTGGATTCTGGCGCGCCGCCGGGGCGAGCGTGCCGCCGCGCTCAACCTGTTTGCCGTGATGCTTGGCAGCATCTTGGTGCTGCACGCCTGTGGTGTCACGGTCCTCTGGCTCGCCACGCCATTGTCTCTGATGAGCGCAATCATCCTAGGTTCGGTGGTGTTTCTGCCGTTCGATATCGTCAAAGCCGGGTTGGGCGTCGCCCTGACCCTGCCCTTCCTTCCTTCTCCCCCAACCGAGGAAAACCATGCCTGAGATCAACAAGATTCTCGTTGCCAACCGCGGCGAAATTGCCCTGCGCGTCATGCGAACCGCTCGCGAGATGGGCATCAAGACCGTCGCCGTCCATTCGCCTGCTGACGCCAAAGCTGCCCACGTGCGCTTCGCCGACGAATCCATCAACCTCGGTGGCGACGGCGCAGCGGACAACTACCTCAACATCGAGAAAATTGTGAACGCTTGCTTGGAAACCGGCGCGGACGCAGTGCACCCGGGCTACGGCTTCCTTTCGGAACGGGATGACTTCGTCGATGCCCTCACGAACGCGGGCATCATCTTCATCGGCCCCCCCGCAGCGGCCATCCGCATTCTCGGTGACAAAGTGGCCAGCAAGGAAGCGGCACGCGCCGCCGGCGTGCCCGTGGTTCCCGGACTGGACAAATTTGTCAAGACGCTCGAAGAAGCCCAAGAAGTGGTCGAAGTCACGGGCTACCCACTCATCATCAAAGCCGCCTTCGGCGGCGGGGGCATGGGGATGCAGGTGGTTGAGAAACCGGAAGAATTGGAATCCGCGCTCAAGTCCACCCAGCGCCAGGCGAAGGCCGCCTTTGGTCGCGGCGAAGTGTTCATTGAGAAATTCATTGCGCGGCCGCGCCACATCGAATTCCAAATGCTCGCGGACCAAGATGGAAACGTTGTGCACTTTGGCGAGCGGGAATGCAGCATCCAGCGCCGCCACCAGAAACTCATCGAGGAAGCCCCAAGCCCGGTCGTTACCGAGGAGGAGCGGCAACGCGTCGGCGGCGCCGTGGCCAAACTCCTGGCAGACGTGGGATACGTCAACGCGGGCACGGCGGAGTTCCTGTACGAAGACGGTGAATTCTACTTCAACGAAGTCAACACAAGGTTGCAAGTGGAACACCCTGTGACGGAACAAGTGTACGGAATGGACTTGGTGCGCGAACAAATTCGCGTGGCCAGTGGTGACCCATTGGGCTACGACCAAGACTGGGTCAATCAGCGCCAACGCGGCTGGTCCATCGAGTGCCGCATCAACGCCGAAGACCCAGGCCGCGGCTTCATGCCGACGCCGGGCCTTGCCCGCCGGCACAATCCCCCCATGGGCAGCGGCGTCCGACTCGACACGTTCCTGTACCCAGGATTCACGGTCCCGGCGATCTACGATTCCATGGTGGCCAAGCTCATCACGTATGGCGCCGACCGTCCGGAGGCCATCCGCAAAATGCGCCGGGCTCTGGCCGAATACGACATGGGAGACTTGGTCACCAACAAGGAACTTCACGCACTGCTCATGGAAGACGAACACTTCGTCGCGGGAGACATGACGACCAAGTTCCTGGATGAGCACAAGATTCTCGACCGCTACATGGGCGTCCGTGCGGAAGCCGACGACGGCACCAAACGACGCCTCGCCGCCATCGCAGCCGTCCTGGTCAACGAACCCGGCGGCATCGACGCGTGGGTTGCCAAGAACTATGGCTTCGGTCAAAGCGGTGCAGGCAACGTGGGCGTGGACGAACACGGCCGTCGCCGCCTCAATGCTTGGGGCAGCAAAGGACGCCGCGAAAGCTCGGGGGTGTGGTCTTGAGGTACAATTTCCGCCTTGGAGCAGGAAGCCATGCGGTGACCGTCGAAGAGCATGCAGACGGTCCCAAGTTCAAGATCGGAGAGAGCACCCTGGAGCCGGATGTGCAAATCCTGGGCGACGGCAGCTACGAAGTCACCGTGGATGGTGAAACGTTCCGGTTCACCATCGACAATGGGCGCATCGAAGATGCGGACGGCATCCTGGACTTGGAAATTACCCGGGCCCGGCCGGAATTGATTCGCAAGGGCGGCCAAGGCCGCCGCAGCGACGGCCGCATCAAGCCGCCGATGCCCGGCAAGATTGTGGAAGTCCCCGTGAAGGTCGGCGACGCGGTCAGCGAGGGAGATGTCCTGATTGTCCTCGAGGCCATGAAGATGCAAAACGACCTGAAGAGCCCGGTTTCTGGCCGCGTGGCGAAGATTCTGGTCAAGGAAGGGGCCAATGTGGAAGCGTCCACCATTCTGCTGGAAATTGAAGCCGAGGCCCCGCAATGACGGAAGCGGTTCTTGACGAGCCCGTGCTCCTGGTGGACCTGGAAGATGGCATCGCAACCTTGACCGTGAACCGCCCCAATGCCCTCAACGCCCTCAACTCCGAAGTCCTGCGCGAAATCCATGCCGCTGCGGAAGCCTTGGTAGGGAAAGCCAGCGGCATCCTGGTCACCGGTGCGGGAGGCAAAGCCTTCGTTGCCGGAGCCGACATCGCGGAGATGAAGGATTACAGTTCCAAGCAGGCCGCCGCGTTCAGCCGCCGGGGCCAGGCGGCGTTCCAAGCACTCCAGGATTTTCCCGGACCCGTGGTTGCCGCCATTCCCGGTTTTGCTCTGGGTGGAGGACTGGAGCTTGCACTTGCCTGCGACATCTTGGTCGCTGCCGAGAGCGCCAAACTGGGTCTGCCGGAAGCAACGTTGGCGGTGGTCCCCGGCTTTGGCGGAACCCAACGCCTGCCCCGCCGCGTGGGTCCGGGCAAAGCAAAACAACTGCTCTTCACGGGCGCCATGGTCGATGCGACCGAGGCCAAGCAAATCGGGTTGGTGGACGAAGTCGTCGCAGACGATCAGCTCATGGAAACCGCGCGCAACCTATTGGCCAAGGCCTCCAGCAACGGACCGTTGGCGGTTCAAGCATGCAAACGCCTGGTCAATGACGGGTTGGACATGGACTTGGACGATGCCATTGACATGGAAGCCCGCGAATTCGGCTCCATTTTTGGCACGCAAGACCAAACGGAAGGCATGGCTGCTTTCTTGGAAAAGCGCAAGCCGACGTTTGCCGGAAACTAGCGGTCCAAGAGAGCCGCCAAATCCGCGTCGGGTTCCTGCAGGCTGCAGGAACCAATGGCGAACGGAACCGCATGGGCGGCGTCTTCCACGCGCTGCATGAGGGCCGTTCGTCCTTGCCAGCCGAGGCCTTGGTCCCAAGTGAAATTGGCTGGTTCGTGGTCCATGAGGCAAGCGATGACGTCGTTGTGCGGAAGACCCAATGCATGTTGCAGCCGCAGGGCCACAATCACGTTGACGAACCCGTGGTCATTTTCGTACCGGACATCGCCCACGAATGGATGATGCAATCCCTGCGTGAGCTTCAACGGGACGCGGTGCCGATTGACGAATGCCAGAATGGCGGCCAGTGTCGGCGCCCGAACGGCCGTGGGGCCGGCGCACCGTGCCTTGAACCCGATGGCTTGCCCATCGGATTGCAGTCCGTGGAGCATGTTGATGGCCTCGGCTGCATGGGTCGCCATGCGGGGGTCGTCCCACTTGGGCTCGAAGTACAATTCCACGTCGCCGATGGCACGGCGGGCATCCCGCAGGGTTTCCGTCGCGCCCTCCAGCGAATCGTGGTGAATCTCCAATGTGCGGATTCGTTGTGGAACCGAAGAGTCGCGGCGTGCCTCGTTGAACGCCACCACCGCTTGCGCCTGGTCCACGGCATCCTCGAGTCCGACCCCGACCAAGCACACGTTGCACGGGCGGCCCGCGTACCCCGCCCGTTCCAATGCAGCATCGTCCAGTTTGCCCAATGCATCGGGAGTCAAGACCAAGTCGTTGGCAACCAACGATGGCCTGCGCAGGGAGGTCGGGAAGCGTGCGGATTCAGCCAAGGCTTGGTCGAACGGCAACGCTGCTGGCGGGAACATGCCGGCGTAGTCGAAAAGACCCCGGAGAACGGGCTCCAGGCTCACGCTTTGGCAACCCTTTGCTCAATGACACCGAACACGGATTTCCCGCCCTGTTGAACATCAATCTTGACGGTTTCCCCGAACCGCATGAATTCCGTTTTGGGCGCCCCATGTTCAATGGTTTCCAACATGCGGATTTCCGCGATGCAACTGGCACCTCGTGCCGTGTCTTCATTGCTCACGGTGCCGCTGCCGAGGACGGTGCCAGCCGGCAGAGGCCGGGTTTTTGCTGCATGTTCGATGAGCCGGTCAAAGCCGAAGAACATCTCGTCGCCGGCATCCGGATCGCCATGGAATTCACCGTTGCGCCACGTCTGCATCTTCAGGTGGATGCGACTGTCCTTCCATGCGTCGCCGATTTCATCGGGCGTCACGGCGAACGGAGCGAAGTGACTGGGGGGCTTGCCATGGAAGAACCCGAAGCCGGCCTTGAGTTCGCGGGGAATCAGGTTGCGCAAGCTCACGTCGTTCATCAAACACAGAAGCTTGACGTGTTGGGTTGCGTCGGCAGCGGAAGTGCCCATGGGAACGTCGTCGAGAATGACGCCCACCTCGGCCTCGAAGTCAATGCCGTACGACTCATCGCTGACGCGAATGTCAGCGGTGGCGCTCAGCATGGGGTCCGCGGCTCCTTGGTACATGAGAGGAACTTCCCGCAGGTCGGCGGGCGGTTCGGCATTGCGTGCTTTGCGCACGAGCACGATGTGTTGGACGTAGGCGGAACCGTCAATCCAGCAGGAACTGCGGGGCAACGGCGCCAAGAAATCGACGTCCGAAAAATCCCGCGTGACGGTCCATTCTCCGGACTTGAGTGCCGCGTCAATTTCCATCAACTTGGGAGCCACGTCGTCCCATTGCTGGACGGCCGCCCACATGTTCGGGGCGATTTCTTCGGGCACCACCGCGACGATGGAGGCAGCGTCATCGACCACCACGAGCCGGCCATCCTTGGCTTCACTGAGGTTCTTGGGGCTCTCAACACGGATGGTTGCCAGCTTCATCAAGCCGGCCGACGGCCATCGCCTTCTTGATGGCATCGGGGATGGACCCATTCGTGCCCGAGGTAACCGACGCTGCAATCGCCAAAGCAACCGGCAAAGACCGCGCGCATTGGTTTGCAGTGCAGGATTCCCTGGATGCCAGTTTGAATCATACGGCACGTGTGCGCGCCTTCCAGGAGGCATGCCCGAGTGTTTCCGGTTGGTGGTGCCAGATGCTCACCGTCGAATGGGAGAAAGCCAACGGTGTTCGCATTGAAGGCCAGACGTCCGCCGGGGACTTCCAAGTCAGCTGCTCAAAAACCATCGGCGCCACGCCGGAGGAGTGCTTCGAGCGGGTGGTCTCAACTCCGTTCTTGGAGGGGGCCAACTGGACGGAGGGCGCCACCTGGGAAACCCAAGCTGGAAGCGTGGAAGTCCGGCGCGCAGATCCCGGCAAAATGCTGCGCTGGTTTTGGCATGATGCAGACGGAAAGAGCACCGTGGAGGTTTCGTTTGTTTCCGTCGGCAGCGAGAAAACCACCGTGGTGTTTCGCCATCACGGCCTGTCATCGGCCGGCGCCCGCGAGGCCTACCGACAGATGTGGAAGCAGGCACTCCAGCAAATCGCCCAGCCATCGTAGCAAGAGCGAACTTTCAAGGCATAAGCGCCTCCGTATCCTTCGATGACCAACCACACGGCCAACGGGACCGTCGATGCCGGAGGCGCTGCAGCAGGCGGCTTCATCGGCGACCCGCTGTGGGGCCCTGCCTTCTGGAGCGCCGTCACCATCCTGGTGGCGTGGGTTTTGGTCAAAATGACCGACTTCGCCCTGACGCGGTCGGCTCGGCGCATCGCCAGCATGCGCCACATGGACAATTACGAGACCAAGACGCTCGTTGGACGCACCAAGCCCATGCGCCTCACCGTGCGGCTCGTGGCGGCGCTGCTCGTGACGTTGACGCTCCTCGGAGTTTGGGGCCTCAAGACTGCGTTTACCGGACTGCTCGCCGGCGCCGGGTTTGCAGGCATTGTCATTGGTTTAGCAGCCGCGGACACCATCGGCGATTTGATTGCCGGATTCCTGATTTTCTACAACCGGCCGTTCCACTTGGGCGACTGGGTGGAAATCGATGGTGTCCAAGGAATCGTGGAAGACGTTGGCATCGGTGCAACCACGCTGATGACCTTTGACAACGAAAAAATCACCATCCCGAACCGCCTGGTTGAAGGATCCAAAGTCAAGAATTTCACGCATGCGCGGAAGTTGCGGTTCCGGATTCCCGTGGGCGTCGAATACGGCACCCACTTGGGCACGGCGATGAAGGCGCTCGTGGATGTGGGTCGCAAGCACCCCTTGGTCTTGGAGGACCCCTTCCCGATGGCGGTGACGACCGGTTTCGGAGCAAGCAGCGTCGACTTGGAGCTGCGTGTCTGGGTGGAGCCCGTCAAGCACTCGGTCATTTCGGTTCGCACGGATTTGGTTCACCAAATCCACGATCGTTTCCGCAAGGAGGGCATCACCATTGCCTTCCCCCACATGCAGCTCATCCAAGATGCACCGTGGAAAATCGAGGGCGCTGCTTGAGCCAGCCCATCGTGGCAGCGCATCGAGGCCTTTCCGCGAAGCACCCAGAAAACACCTTGGTGGCCTTTCAGGCCGCCGTGGAAGCCGGCTTTTCGGCCCTTGAGTTTGATGTGCGCGTGACCCATGACAAGATTCCCATCGTCATGCATGACGCCAACATCGCGCGCACGACCGACGGCGTGGGGCGCGTGTCGGACTTTGACTGGGACGAACTGCGCAGCCACCACACGGCGGCCGGACCCATCCCCACGTTGGAGGAGGCGCTGCGTTGCGTACCGGATTGGAGCGGCGTATGGAACATGGAAGTGAAGGCGGCCAAGGCCGTCGAGCCGGCGGTTAGGGTGATTGAGGAGTTGGGACTCACCGGCCGCGTGATTCTGACCGCGATGGACCCGGACGCCTTGACGCGTGCCAAGAATGCCGAGCCGGCGCTTCGCCGCGGCCTCATCACACTGGGCCGCCCCGATTTGGATGACCTGGAGGCTGCCGAGGCCACCGACTGCGACTGGATGATGGTCGATTACGCGTTCATCACAGAGGCCGTTGCGCACCAATGCCACGCGGCGGGAATGTTGCTGGGCGCCTGGACGGTCAACGACGTGGACGAAGCGAGTCACCTCGCAACGCTGGCGGACATGATCATCACGGACACCGACGATGTCCTCAAGGCAATCACTGGTTGAATCGACAAGCCCACCTACATTGTTTTAGATGATGAGTCCAGCCTTTGAGGCATGGCCACGCGAGGACTTC
>JBFJWV010000014.1:0-11078 GCA_041623515.1 Thermoplasmatota archaeon
CATGACGAAGGATGCCGCCGGCTGGCGGAAGGAAAGGGATGGGCCCGGCCAGATTCGAACTGGCGATCTTCGCCATGTCAAGGCGACGTCATAACCAGCTAGACCACGGGCCCAAAAAATCGGGGTCGTCTAGTGGTGCGCCGGAGGCGCAAGCGGCGCGACTTGGGGCCGGTATATGAGGACTACGGACCGCCTCAGTTGTCCCAGGTGTCCGGACTCCATTCGTCCCAGGTCACGAGGTAGTACACGTTGCCCGTCAGCAAGTAGTACGCCAACAGAGAATCGTAGATGGGAGTCTCCAGGTGGCCGTAGCCAAAGGCCGGTCCCAACGGAGACAGCCGGCTAAGGGCTCCCAAGGCAAGACCGTCTGCCGTCAACGACGGACTGCCGCTGTCGCCAGTGATGGGCGGATACGGATAGAGGACCTGCACTTCGCCGTCGTTGCTGATTGAATCAAACGTGCCTTCGAACTTGTTGAGACGACTGGAAACCGGGTGCGTGCCATGATCTTGGCCCAGCACGAATTCCGAGGCGAAGCCACGATCGTCGCTGTTGCCGTATTTGATTACCGGCGCGCCTTCCGGGAGAACCGTCGGGTCTTGCAACCCCACGGGGCCGCCGATGTGGCGCACGGCCGGGTGCACGAATTGATGGACGGAGGGGTCCAACCGCACCAACGCAAAATCCAGTGACCCGCAGTAGATGCTCCACTCCGGCGGATGGCCTTGGAAGGCATGGTACGTGGACATCTCGACCGTGGCCACGTCGCCGTAGTCTTCCACGCTGACCGCAGCGCCAATGTCTTCCACTTCCGCTTGGCATTCGTCGCCGCTTCCGGGTTCGATGCAATGCTGGGCGAGCCCCAAAAAGAGCGCGCCTTCATCGTCGGTGAAGAGGAAATCGCTGGTGCAGCCCTCGACATTGATTCCGGGGCGAATCATGTTGATGTCGTAGCCATCCCCAAAGCCCAGCTCCCGTCCATCGCGTGTGAAATCGGCGGGAGTGATGCATCGGTACTTGCGGGCTTCAAGTTCGCCGGGGCCCCAGGTTTCCGGCGGGCACGGCTGGCCCAGGGAGATTTGATCAAAGATGGATGCGGGCCGTTCCAAGTCCGGCACGGGCTCATCGACGATGGGTTCCGGCTCCTCGGCCGGCGGCTCCTGCGGTGGCTCCTCCTCCATGGGGGGCTCATTTGGCGGCTCCTCCGGAGGCGCCTCGCCGGGCGATGTCGGTTCCTCAGGCGAGGCCGAGCCCTCATCCACAGGGGCACGTGCGCCCGGGGACTGCGGCTCCGTATCAAGGCATCCTGCCAGGCCAACGCCCAGAAGGATGGCCAGCACCACCCATCGCATGCATCAAAGGTGGCCATGCTCAATGAAAGGGTTTGCCGACGGCGCCCTGCACCGCAGGCATCAAAACGCCGGCTTCAGTCGTCGCCGTCGTCTTCGTCCTGGTGCATGCGCCACTCTTGCAGGACATCTTGAATCCGGCCCTTGATGTCCTTGCGGGCCACGCGGACGAAGCTGCGTGCCTTCTGCAAATCGCGGCTCAGTTCCTGATACGGTTCGCTGTCGGCCAGGTAGCCGTTGATGACCGCCAGGGGTTCTTCCCACTTGACCAGGTCCTCAATTTTCTTGACGCCCTCGTCAAGGGCTTCTTTGGCGAGCGCCACCATGTCGCCGGCCATTTCGGTGTAGGCCTCCACCCATTCATCCGCCGGCGTGTCATCTTCTTCGAAGTCCACGCCTTCTTGCTCCATTTCGAACTTGGTGACGGCGTCGGTGAGTTTCTTCTTCGCATCGCGGATTTGTTCCCGCGCACGTTCGAGCAACTTGTCCTTCAGAATCTCCGTGTCCGCCAAGAAATTGTCCAGCGCGGTGATTTGATTGTCCCACATGTACAGCAGCTCTTCCTTGCCGACGGGCCGGGCCGCCAAGTCCAAGGCGTTCTTCAGATGAGCCTGCGCGTCGTTGACGGCCTGCTGCACGTCCATGTCCAGCACACGGCGGCTTCCCGATTTAGACGGCACGGTCCCGTCAGGCGTACAAGTCGCTCGCCGCGGCCGCGCTGCCGGTGACGAGCGCCCCACGTTGCAGCCGGTCGATGGCTGCCACGAAATCCACGTGGGCAATGGCGTCCCGTTCATGGCGCACGGCCTGCATGCCCGCTTCGGTGCAAACAGCTTGCACGTCCGCACCGGTGGCAGCGCCCAGCTGCTGCAGCAGGTCGCTGGCATCCACATCGTCGGACACGTTGAGCCGGGCCATGTGAATCGCGAGAATGGCTTGCAGCCCCTCCTCGCTGGGCAAAGGAACGTCGATGATTCGGTCGAACCTCCCCGGGCGCAGCAGCGCCGGGTCGAGGATGTCGCTGCGATTGGTCGCGGCCAAGATGCGCACTTCACCGCGGGCTTCGAAGCCATCCAACTCCGCTAGCAACTGCATCATGGTCCGTTCCACTTCGCGGTTGCTGCTGGTGCCGTCGTCCGTGCGCCGCCCGCCGACCGCGTCAATTTCGTCAATGAAGAGAATCACGGGGGCTTTGTCGCGCGCCATCTGGAACACCTCGCGCACGCGACGGGCCCCCTCTCCGATGAATTTCTGAACCAATTCGCTGCCCACCAAGCGCATGAACGTGGCCCCGGTTTCGTTGGCCACGGCTTTGGCAATCATGGTTTTGCCCGTGCCCGGCGGCCCGCAAAGCAGGACCCCTTTCGGTGGCGTGATGCCCAACTTGGCATACGCTTCAGGCCGCGTCATTGGATATTCGACCGCCTCCTTGACTTGCTCAACCACTTCGTCCAAACCGCCGATGTCCGCGTACGTGGTGGTTGGGCGCGCAAGGACTTCGGTCGCGGTTACGGCCGGATCGCGCCCAGGCGGCAAGACGCCCACAATCGTGAGGTTTTGCTGGCTGAGGCTGACGCGCGTGCCCAGCTCCATTTTCTCCGCTTCGACGGCGTCGCTGACGGGCACGACAAAATTGGGCCCCGTGGAGCTTTTGATGACGATGCGACGGTCCGCGAGGATGTCCACAACGGTGCCCACAATGTGCGGCGGATTGCGGAGTTTTTCGAGCTCCATCGTCAGCCGATGGACCTCTTTGGTGACGCTGCGCACCTCGGCACGCAGGTGCTTCAGCTCAGTGCGCTGCCGTTGCTCCTTGCGTTTCAGCTTCCGGTGTTCATCCGCCAATGCGTCCGCCGGTTCCGGCGGGGAATCGTCCTTTTGGCTCACAGCTCCAAGTGATTTGATAAGGAGCGGGCCTTTAGGAGTTCTTGTCGGGCCCCATTGGGCCAGGAATGCACCATGGAATGTGAGATGTGTGGGAGCGCGGTCGGTACGCGCAGATACATGGTTGACGGCACCGTCATGAACTTGGGCATGTGCTGCAGCAAGTACGGGCAAGCCCTGGACGGCGGCAAAGCGCCGGCGGGCAGCAAGGCCGGCGTCCAGCAAGGCTTGCAGCGGCGCGCTGGCCGCATGCAATCGCGGGACATCTACCAGCAAGACGTCATGGACCTAGTTCCAGATTTTGGCGCCCGCGTCCGGCGAGCCCGCGAGCAACGAGGCTGGGACCACGCACGCCTCGGCGACCGCGTCTCGGCCCGCGTGCCGCAGCTCAAGCAAATCGAATCGGGGCACCTTCGCCCCAGCGATGACTTGGCCAAGAAGCTGGAAAAAGAGCTGGGCATCACCCTCATGGAAAAAGTGGATGGACCCGCCAAGGTCAGCGGTGTCTCCAAAGGCAGCAAGGCAGGCCTGACCATCGGAGACATCCTGAAGGACGCCCTGGACAAGTGACCGACGTACGCGAAGCCGTCCAAACCATCCATGATGGAGGCGTCGTTGCATTCCCTACGGAAACGCTGTGGAGCCTCAGTTGCAGCGCCCATGACCCCGAAGCGGTCCAGCGGATTTTTGCCCTCAAAGGGCGCCCCGAAGGGGTGCCGCTTGCAGTGGGGTGCCACAGCTGGCGCGCCGCACAGCACCTCATCGTCGCCAACCCCATGGCGGATGCATTGGCGGCCCGCTTTCTGCCAGGCCCCGTGAGCCTGATTCTGCCCCGCCGCAGCGACGACCTGGCCCACGTGGCACCCGGTTTCGACACCCTAAGCATCCGCGTGCCCGACCATGATGTCGCCCGACGCATCCTTGACTTCGCGGGCCCCCTGGTCATGACCAGCGCCAACCCCCATGGCGCCCCCGATCCACGCACGGCCGACGAAGTTCGCGCCCATTTCCCGGACCTGGTCATTGTGGGCGACGACGTTCCCGGCACGGCCAGCACGGTCGTTGATTGCACCGGCCCGAAGCCCGTGGTGCTGCGGCACGGCATGGTTTCCGAAGCGGACATTCTTGCAGCCGCCGCCCAAGCCTAGCAGACAGCGACGACAGCCGTTATGTGGTCGATGCGAGTGGCCGAGCCGTGGCCGTGATTGCGACCCAAGAGGACTTCGAGCAATGGATGGCCGTCGGCAAGGTCGCGGCGCGTGCGTTGCTGGAGGGCGAGAAGGCCTGCAAGCCGGGCGTCCAGCTGGTTGAAGTCTGCGAAGTTGTGGAGCAATACATCGGCGACCAGGGGCTCAACATGGCCTTCCCCTGCACCACCAGCGTCAACGAATGCGCGGCGCACTACACGCCCGATGCAAACGACGCCCGTGAATTCGAAGCAGGGGACGTTGTGAAGTTGGACTGTGGCGCGGAAATGGACGGCGCGCTGAGTGACAATGCCATCACCATCGAAGTGGGCGGCACCGGCAAGCATACGGCACTCATTGAAACGGCGCGGCTTTGCTTGAATGAAGCAGTCAGCGTCATTGGACCCAATGCCAACTTGGGCACCGTCGGCGGCGTCATTGAAACCGTCGCCAAGGACCGGGGCTTCAAGACCATCCAAAACCTAACAGGGCACAGTCTGGAGCGTTACAATTTGCACGCCGGCTTGACGGTCCCCAACGTCGAGATGCGCATTCGCAGCCGCCCCCGAATCGGGGATGTGCTCGCCTGCGAACCTTTCGTCACCGCGGGAGATGCCCGTGCCCGTGTGGAAAACTCGGGACCCGGCAACATCTACCATTTCCAGAACCAGCGCCCGGTGCGCATGCAAACCCAGAAGCAGATCATGGCGGTTGTGAAGCGGGACCACCCGCAACTGCCGTTTGCGCAGCGGTGGCTGGCCAAGAGCATCGAGCCCAAGAAGTTGCCATTTCACATCGCGCAGCTGCAAAAGATGGCGCTGCTCAAGCACTACCCGGCGCTGTCGGAGGCATCCGGCGCCATCGTCAGCCAGGCAGAGCATACGCTCATCGTAACGGAAGATGGGTGCGTCGTCACGACGGACCCGAATTCGAAGTACTGACTCAGTCTTCTTCTTCGTATCCGCACTCTTTGCAGACGCGGACCACAAAGCGTCCTTCGACGCGGTAATCAAGGCCAATCTTGCACTTTGGGCATTCGTGACTGCGGACGCCAGCGCGCAGCGTGGTGTCGGTGTCGTCGAAGTCACTGTCGAACAATTCGCCGTCGGATTCGAAATCGTCGTCCATGTTGCACTCCCGGGGCGGGCGGCGGACTCCGCGCGCCAGATTTGAGCGTTGGGGCAGGGGATAAGCGGCCTATTGGACCTGAATGGGGACGCCTTCGTCGCCTTGGTCCACCTTTTCGACGGTCACGTCGAGCACGCCGTTGGTGTACGTCGCCTTCGTGGTCGACGGGTCCACCTTGCATGGGAGCTTGACCCGCTTCGAGTACTTGCGGGCCTCCGTGTCCACATTGACCTCAAGGCGTTCGGCCGTCATGCGCACGTTGACATCGTCCTTGTCGACGCCCGGCAGTTCCATGGTGATTGCCACGCTGGTCGGGTCCTCGATGACGTCGGTCAGGGGTTCCCGCTCGTCGGCACCGATGCTGGGGATGGCGCCGTCGGCCTTCTTGATCGTCGGCTTGTTTCCGAACGTGTTGATGTGGGGTTTGCCGTCGGGGCCCATGCGGACGTTGAAGCCTGCCATGAATCCCTTCGTGGGGTCTTCGCCCATGTTGCGAAACGCATCCTGTAGGTTGCGTTGCATGTCTTCGAACAGGCGCTGGAAGTCGCGAGGGTCAATGCCCATGCTGCGGAACCATTCATCCATGTTGCCCATGGGGTTCTTGCCGCCGAAGGGGCCGTTGGGTCCAAACGGATTGCCGCCCGGGAAGTTGTCCCAGGGGTCCGGGCTTTCTTCACTCATCGGCATTCCAATTGTGAGCGCTTCTACAAAAAGATAACTTACGTGGCTGGGCGCGCCATGGACCACCGAACCACCTCGCTGGCCCCCGCGAGGCATCTGGATTCGGCCCTGCGACGACACACGTTAAGAAGGAGCAGCCAGCCTCGACGGCAATGGTCCGTGGAATAGCCGGCGTCGCCTTGGTCGCCCTCCTCTGGGTGGCCTCTTTGGCTGCGGCCGGAGCGGTTGGCCCAGTGCCAGCGGCAGATGCACTCCCGACGGCTGATTCTGCGACTTGGTACACGGGCCCGGCCCCGACGCCACGTGGCGTTGGCGCGGCCCCCGAACAAATGCAATTCGTGTGCCCCGACCCGGTGGGCACGCAAGGCGGACTCGCGCCCACCCAGCCCGACACGAACAACCGTGTCATGGTGGTGTACGGCTGCCCGTACCGTGTGTACGACGGCGACAACCCATTCGGCAATCCAAGCCTGGCCGTTCATTCCGGCGACATCCGCAAAATGGCGTTTGCCACGCTGCACGGCCAGCCCGACGCCAACGGACCCAGCGACGCCGCGCGCAAGGACGAAACGCACACGGTCTTCATGACGCCGGACCAAGGAACCACTTGGTACGACGAATACACGGACCCCAGCTTCCCGAAGGGCGCCGCGCGGGGTGAATCCAGCGACATCGTCATGGACGACGACGGCCAAATCTACGTGATGCTCAAGTGGAGCATGCCAGGCGATGGCGGCTGGCGCGGGTTCCTCGGCCTGTTCAAGGGAGGAACTGCCGACGATCCCCGCAGCGTGAAGGATTCCTACCTGTATGGCCGCTACATCCAAGCGGAGGGCCATGAATTCAATCCCCGCTACAATCCAGGCGGAAGCGTGACCGACGGTGGCCTCGTCTACATCCCCGACACGGGCCTGCCATCCATCGAGGACACGCGCAACGAAACCCAGGAGGAGGAGCCCCAAGACGGCGACGCTGCCGTGGATTACGTGCCCGGTGACGAGCGCGTTCTGCTCATGTGGCACGAAGAGACGGTCAAGAACATCACGAGCGCTGAAGGTTGGACGGGCTGGATTGACGCCGCCTGGACCGGCATGGACACCAGCAACCAATGGGATTTCATCGAACCGAGTGAACGCATTGGCCCCTGCAAGGATGCCAGCCGGCCCATCCACTACCGGGGAGACGCATACATCATCTGCACGGTGGCCAAGGGTTACGATGAACGCCCGCGCGCCCGCGTCGGCGACCATGACGTCTGGCGCTTGGACATGAAGACAGGCGAAACGGAGCTCATGGGCTGGACCCGACTCAACGGTGGCGAACCGCAGCTGACCGGAACGGAGGACGGGTACATGGTGGCCAGCAGTTTCCAACTTGAGACACGGGGTGAAGAAAAGATTCTGACCCCGCGCATGCACTTCAGTTACGGCTGGTATGGGCGGGCGTGGAGCGCCGGAGGCAACCTCGGGCCCTTCTTCCACGAGCTGGCGGGGAACCACGATATTCTGGACGCGCACCTCACCGCCGTGCAGGTCACAGAGGACCGCCGCACGGTGTTCGCCATCTACCAAGAACGCCTGGACGAAGAGCAACCTGAAGCACCCGACTTCGACCCGGATGACCCCACCTCCGTGACGCCGCACCTGACGGACTACCGCAAAATCATCGTGACGTTCGACGAGTGTGGAAACTTCCCCATCGCCGCCGCGGAGTTTGATTTGGGTGGTGGCATGGACGCCTACAATTACAACGCCTACCTGCAAAATCCAGGCATCTACAACGATCACCAAGACGGCCTGCAAGTGGTTCGCGATGTGGGCACCGACGAAGAGGTGCTGTACTTCGCGGTCAATGACTACGGAGCCGTCCAGTTTGGTGCCGTCTTCGTCGCCCAAGCAGGAGCGCAATGCATCAGCGTGCCTCCATTGCTGCCCATGGCCCCCGCGGCCCTGCCCCAGGCCCTCACACTCACCAGCCCCGCCAGCTTGGTCACTGGCTCGGTGCTTGCCTTGCCGCTGGCCGGCATGGTCGGCTACCTCCTGACCGTCAAACGGCGCACCGCACAATTTGTCGCGGCGGAGGACAAATAGATGCCCACCCACAAAGCCACCAAACGACGGAAGGACGACGGCCAGCAGCTCACCGCATTCGACCCCCACGAATGGGTGCAGAGTGAAGGCATCGGCAACAGCGGCGACGTGCCCCTGCCGGAGCTCTTGATTGACGAAGTCATCGGCCAAGACGAAGCCGTCGAAGTCGCCAAGAAAGCAGCACGGCAAGGGCGCCACTTGATGCTTCTCGGCGACCCCGGCACGGGCAAGTCCATGATTGCCAAGGCCATGACGGAGATTCTGCCCCGCAGCCGCCTCGACGATGTTCTCGTTCACCCGAACCCCAAGGATGCCAACCAGCCGCTGGTTCAAACCCTCAAAGGTGGCAGCGGCCGGGATGCACTGCGTCAAGAAGGCGAACAAGCGCGCCGCCAACAGCGGCTGTTTACCATCTTCGAGTGGGCGCTCGCTGGCTTGCTGGTTGCAGGCGGCATCACGGCCATCTTCATGTTCGGCGGCGTCAACGGAATGATTCTCGCGGTGCTGTGCCTGATGGTGGCCATTTTCTTCCTGTTTGTCAGCCGGCAAACCAAGTTCAAGGCCGACAAGATGGTGCCCAATTTGCTCATCGAACGACCGGCCAAGAAGGTCAGCGCGCCCTACGTGGATGCGACGGGCAGCCATGCGGGTGCGTTGCTCGGCGACGTGCGCCACGACCCCTTCCAGTCCGGCGGCCTGGAAACGCCCGTGCACCTGCGGGTCGAACCCGGGGCCATTCACAAGGCCCACAAGGGTCTGCTCTTCATCGACGAAATCAATGTGCTGCGGCTCGACAGCCAGCAAGCATTGCTGACGGCCATGCAGGACAAGCAATACGCCATCACGGGCCAGTCGGACAAGTCCAGCGGCGCCATGGCACGCACGGCCCCCGTCCCTTGCAATTTCATCCTCGTTGCCGCAGGCAACATGGACGTGATTGACCCGCGACGTCAAAACGAACACGTGGGCTTGCATCCCGCCTTGCGGTCCCGCATTCGTGGCTACGGGTACGAAGTCTACGTCCGCAGCGTCATGGAGGACAACAACGCAAACCGGCGCAAGCTGGTGCGCTTTGTCGCCCAAGAAGTGCGCCGCGACGGCCAGATTCCGCACTTCGACGCAGCCGCCATCGGCGAAGTCATCCGGGAAGCGCAGCGGCGCAGCGGCCACAGCGGCAAGCTCACGCTTCGCTTGCGTGAGCTGGGTGGCCTGATTCGGACGGCCGGCGATTTGGCGCGCGACGAAGACCGCGACGTGGTCACCGTGGACGATGTGCTGCGGGCCAAGCACATGAGCATGAGCCTTGAGTACCAAGTGACCCGACGTGGCATCGAAGTGGCAACGGCCCGGGAAGCCTTGGAAACCGACGGCGATGCGGTTGGCGTCTGCGTGGGCACCGCATTCATGGGAACCGGGGAAACCGGCGAGCCTGCCGGCATCGTGGTTCCCGTGGAAGCGGACGCAACGATCAGCAGCGACCGGCACCGCGGCAGCTTGTACATGGGCGGTGGACTGGAAGCGGACCGCAGCGTCCAGGACAACGTCAGCGCCATGCTCAAGCGGCTGCGCGGCCACGACATGGCCGGCATCGACATCCACGCACAGGCACTCCTGCAAGCCCCTGGTGCGGAGGTTCGTGGCCTGGCGCTCGCCAGTGCCATCAGTTGCATCAGCGCCCTCGAAGATGTGCCCGTGCGCCGTGACACCGTCGCCATCGGTGCGCTCGCCGTGGGCGGACGATTGCGTCCAGTGGATGGCATCACGCAAATGATTGAGGCCGCCGCAGACCTTGGCTACACCCGTGCCGTGGTTCCCCAGGCAAGCGTCAACGACATCCTGCTCGAGCACCGCTACCGCGACATGCTGGAAGTGATTCTGGTCGATGATTTGGCGTCGGCGCTGCCCGAGGTTCTGCACGCCAAGCCAACCCGCGTCAAGGCCTTGCGCACCGCTTTGGGCCGCAATGGCCACAAGCAGGCACGAAAATAGGCCGGCAAAGGCGTCAGCCTGAAAGGGGAGCGGCCATTGGACGGCTTGTTGTTCAAGCGCATCCTCATTGCCAACCGAGGCGAAATCGCGGTCCGCATCCTGCGTGCATGCCGCGCTCTCAACGTGGAAGTGGTCGCCGTATTCAGCGACGCGGACGCCGATGCACTGCATGTGCGGCTGGCTGATGCCGCGGTACGGCTTGGCCCCGCACCCAGTTCGGAGAGCTACTTGGTCCAGGACGCCGTCATTGCGGCGGCGCAACAAACCGGCGCCGAGGCCATTCACCCCGGCTACGGGTTCCTGTCGGAAAATGCCGAATTCGCGCGCAAAGTGCAGGCAGCGGGCTTGGTCTGGATTGGCCCGACCCCTGACGCCATGGACCGCATGGGCGACAAGGTCTCAGCCCGTGCCGAGGCGGAGGCGGCGGGCGTTCCGGTGGCACCGGGTACCCCCGCGCTGAAGGACGGTGACGATGCGGCCAAGCACGCCGAGCAAATCGGCTACCCCGTCATGCTCAAGGCTTCGGCAGGTGGCGGCGGCATCGGCATGCGCATCGCTCGCTCTGCCGATGAAATTCGTTCCCTGTTTGACTCCGCGACAAAGCAAGCGGCGGCCGCGTTCGGTGTTCCGGATGTCTTCATGGAGAAATTCATTGAGCGGCCGCGGCACATTGAGGTGCAAATCATGGCCGATGGGCACGGCAACGCGGTGCACTTGTACGAACGCGAGTGCAGCATTCAACGGCGCCACCAGAAGCTGGTGGAGGAGGC
>JBFJWV010000015.1:0-10984 GCA_041623515.1 Thermoplasmatota archaeon
CACGACCGTGATGATGCCGTTGCCTTCGCCAGTGGCCAAGAATTCCACGGCTGCGGCGCCCAATTGTCCCGTGTACTCGACGTCGAATTCCACGGGGTCGGCGCCGCGAAGTTCGTAGCCAATGAGCTTGGTGACGAATTTGGTGTTGGCCCCGCGTTGTTCGAGGTGCTTGACCACGGCTTTGCCAAGGTCAATTTCGGACATGCGCGGATTCCCGTGTTCGTCCAATTCGAGCGTGGCGATGTCCTTCAGCTCGTCGGGGTGGAGGCGTTCGAGAATGCCTTCGCCGAAAACCGCCAAGCCCCAGTTTTGCCCCTCCGCTTCGCGCTTGGCGATGCCGCGTTCCAAGATGTCGGCCACGGCGTCGAGGGTAATGGCTCCGGTTTCAGGGAACTCTTCGCGAATGATGCACAAGTCGGCATCGGACTCCATGGCCATTCCCAAGGCCAAGTGCCCTGCGCTGCGGCCCATGGCCGTGACGACGTACCAGCGTCCCGTCGTGCAAGCGTCCGTGCGCAAGTTGCGGCACAATTGTCCCGCCACTTGCTTCGCCGTTTCGAAGCCGAACGTGGGCATGCCATCGGGCAGGGGCAAATCGTTGTCGATGGTCTTGGGCACGTGGGCAACACGCATGCCGCCGCCGGCCGCTTCCGCCACCGCTGCGGCCGAGGTGGCCGTGTCGTCGCCGCCGATCGTGACCAGCGCATCCAAGCCCAATGCTTTCACGGCGTCAACCACGGATTGCATGGTTTCGGGCGACTTCTTCGGGTTGGCCCGGTTCGTGAACAGAATGCCGCCGCCCTTGACATCGATGCCCCGGACGTCCTCCATGGTCAATTCACGGCATTTGGAGATGTCTCCTGCCATGAGTCCGGAGTAGCCGTAAGGGATGCCGATGGGCGTCAAGCCGCGTTCACGGGCTGCTTTCGTCACGGCGTGAATGACTCCGTTGAACCCCGGCGCAGGGCCGCCACCACAGAGGATGCCAATCTTCACAAGCCGCGGGACTCGGACCTTCCTCAAAACCAAACCGGGCGGGGGAATGGTGAAGCGGCGCGGGCGTGATGCCGCCGCGTGCAGCAACCGAGGCTCGGCATCATCTTGCAAGTGGTCGGCGCCATGATTTTCGGCGTCTCCCTGCTGCTTGTGGTGCTGGTCATCGCCGAGCGGCTGCCGTCTTCCTTGACTCGCCTGGCCGGCTTGGGGTTCACGGTGGGGTTGCCACTTGGCTTCGTGGTGGCCTTCGCGGGTTGGCTCAAGGACAATGTGCGTCAGCGCGAGGCGCCGCCGGGCGCCAACTAGCCGGACCCAAGCAAATCGGTGAGCAAAGCGGCGACTGCCGCCAGCTCCACCACCCAAGACAAGTGTTTGCCGCGGGTGACGGCGACCGTCATGATGGAGGTTGCAGCAAGAGAAGCAACGACAATCCAGCCGAGTGCCGGGGACGGAATCAACAGCAGGGCCGTGGCCAAGGCAAACCACGCAATCGTCGTCACGTGCCACGCAAAGCGCAGCGTTTGCTTCGTGAACGCATCATCGCCGAAGAGTTCCGGTTGCGCGCGGCGCATCAGTCGCGCGATGATGAAGCGCTCCCCCAGAACGGAATGGGCCCCGGCAAGCAGCACCATGAGGATGGCCGCTGCCGTGAAGCCCGGAGGGCTCATGCCGGGACGAACTCTTGGCCAAGGGCTGCGGCCCGGTTGGCGTCGCAGCGTTGCTTGAGCAATTCTTGGGCGGCCGCGGAGTTGGCGTTGTCGCCGGCCCAGGCGTTGAGGGCCGGTTGTTGCAGGGCACGGCCGTAACTGAAGCTGAGCTTCCAGGGCTTGTCGCCCAAGGTGTTCATGATGCGCAAGTGCTCCGTGGCTTCCTCGGGGCTTTGGCCGCCGGACAGGAACACGACCCCGGGCACGCTGGCAGGGACGCAATCCAACAGGCCGTGGAAGGTGCGTTGCGCCACCTCCTCCGCGTCAGCGCGGCCTTCCGCATCCTTGCCGCTGATGATCATGCTCGGCTTCAGCAGGATTCCGGGAAGGTAGACTTCGTGGTCCTTCAGGGCGCCAAACACCGCGTCCCAGGTGGCCTTGGTGACCGCTTCGCAGTGTTCGACGCTGTGGTCTCCGTCCATGAGAACTTCCGGCTCAACGATGGGCACAATGCCGGCTTCTTGGCACAAGGCCGCGTAGCGGGCGAGGCCGTGGGCGTTGGCGACAATGCAGGCCGTGCTGGGGATGTCGTCGCCGATGGTGATGACGGCGCGCCATTTGGCGAACTTGGCGCCCAACGCCGCGTATTCTTGCAAGCGGCCGCGCAGGCCGTCCAAACCTTCCGTGACTTTTTCGCCTGGGCAATTGGCCAGGTCCATGGCGCCCGTGTCAACCTTGATTCCAGGCATGATGCCTTTGTCCGACAGCAACTGGGGGATGGCCGTGCCATCGACCGTGAATTGCCGCAGGGTTTCGTCGTAGAGGATGACGCCGGCGACCGCTTCTTCCAAGCCGGGGGTGGAAAAGAGCATGGCGCGGTAGTCGCGGCGGCTGTCGTCCGTGGAAGCGATGCCGAGCGCCTCGAAGCGCTTGGTGCATGTGCCGGTTGATTCGTCTGCAGCGAGGATGCCTTTTCCGTCGGCGACGAGAGCTTGAGCAGTGGCGGCGAGCGCGCCGTGGTCCATGGCCGGCGGGACTCAGCGCGGCTTCAAAGCCGCTTGGGGTGTTTCTCCTGGAACTTCAAGAGAGCGCACCGGAACCGTCATTTGCGAGGGAGGTGGCTTGGAGGCTGTGTCCTTGGCTTGGCTCGCCTACATTCCCGTGCCTGGGTTGGCACTGGTGCCGGCCTGGGTGGATGGCCAAGACCGCCTCACCCGGTTCCATGCTTGGCAAGGCGGGGCGCTTGTGCTGCTCTTCTGGGTCGGGCTCATTCTCATTGGGTTTCTGGGTCGAGCCAGCGATGCGGGCGGTTTCCAGACATTCGTCGGCACGTTGAGCCTGGGTTGGATTGTCGCCGCGTTGGTGGGCATGGTGTGGGGGATTGTCGCCAGCGCGCGCGGCGAATACCAACGCATTCGGCCGGTTTACGATGTCCTGGCGCTTTTCGGCCGCTAAGCGGTGCGAATGGTCAGGCCGCCGTAACCCGCGCCCGCCAAGGCTTGATGGATGCGCTGCACGTGGTCCTTGCCGCTGGTTTCCAAATGCACTTCGATGTGCGTCCGGTTCAAGGCAACGCCGCCACGCTGCCGGTCGTGCCGGATGTCGATGACATTGGCGCGCACTTCCGCGAGGAGGTTGAGAAGGTTGGCGATGGCGCCCGGCTTGTCGGCGATGCTGCCGGCGATGACCGCAATGCGGCCTTCTTTCACCAGTCCTTGTTGGATGATGCGGGCCATGAGGGTCATGTCGATGTTGCCGCCAGAAATGATGGCGCACGACACCTTGTCGGTCAAGTCAACGTGACCATGCATGGCCGCGGCCAACGTGACCGCGCCGGCTCCCTCAACGGTGGTTTTGGTCCGTTCAAGCAGGAACAGGATAGCGGCGGCGATTTCTGCCTCCGACACGGTGACCACCTCATCGACCAAGCGCTGGATGGCCTCGAAAGTCATGTCGCCGAGTCGCCGGCAAGCGATGCCATCGGCGATGGTGTGGACGGCGTCCAACGGCACGACACTGCCCTTGTTGAGGCTGGCCGCAACACTCGACGCTCCCTCGGCTTGCACGCCGACGATGTGAACTTCTGGCCGAATGGCTTTGACCGCGGTTGCCACGCCGGCCACCAGGCCGCCGCCACCGATGGGCACCAGGAGGACGTCCAAGTTGGGCAAATCCTCCATGATTTCCAAGCCAAGTGTTCCCTGGCCAGCGATGATTTGGGGATCCTCGAATGCATGCACAAACGCGGCGCCGGACTTCGATTGAAACTCTTGCGCGTATTCGAAAGCCGATTGGTAGTCATGCCCGGCCAAGTGGACGGTTGCACCGTAACCTTCCGTTGCCCGCACCTTCGCAAGGGGGGCATCTTCGGGCATGAACACATGGGATTCGACGCCCGCCCGAGTGGCTGCATAGGCGACTCCTTGGGCATGGTTGCCGGCCGAGGCGGCCACCACACCGGTCGCCCGTTCTTCTTGGCTTAGGTTGTGGACTTTCCAGGAGGCGCCGCGTACCTTGAACGAGCCCGTGCGCTGGAAGTTTTCCAGCTTCAGGTGCAACTCGCCGCCCACGAGCTCACTTAGGGTCGTGCTGCGCTTCAACGGGGTGTTGCGCACCACGTCAGCGATGACGCTGCGTGCAGCTTCAATGTCGGCCAAGGTCACTGCCGGCGGCGTCACAGGCGTTCCAACCGGGCGGTGTTCAAGACGGTGCCGCCACCACGCGGGGCTTGCGATTGACTTGCCAAACGCCCACGATGACCAGAATGGCACCCCATGCAAGCCACCAGGTCACCCGCTCACCAAGGAACAGCCAACCGGTCGCGGCCGCCACGACGGGAATCACGTAGATCCACGACGTCAAGGCAGCCGGGGAGCGGTATTGCAGGGCATGGTTCCAGATGGCATAGCCGGCGACGGTGGCGGCCAAGGAAACGTAGGCCAACCAGCCCCACAGGGCCGGCGTGAAATCCCGCACCGGGTCCAAGCCAATCCAGAGTCCGTAGGGTGCCAGTAGCAAGGTCCCGAGGCACATGGTCATGCCCGTGAAGAACCGGCCGCCGTCGCGGTTTGCCAGCGGCTTGCCAAGGATGTTGTACCACGACCAGAAAACCGGCGCCAGCAGCACCAGTGCCGCCTTCTTCGCCAGGCCCAGCTCAACTGCGCCACGGCCGAGGAGGATGACCACCAGGACGCCAGCGAAGGCCACGAGGCTGCCGATGGCACGGCGCCCATCCAGGGTCTCTTCACGTCGCATCAAGCCAAACAGCAGGGTCCACAATGGAGTGGTGGCGACCAACACGCCGGCCATCGCCGCCGTGGCGCCAGGGCCCCATGCGTCATCGCGCATGCCGTAGTAGAGGGGGAAGTGGTAGCCGAAAACGCCGAGGACGCCAAGGAGCACGTAGCGTGCCCAATCCCGGGCCTCGAGGGAGGCCATTTTCTCGCGGCGCCGCCACAGAAGCCAGGCGCCGAAGATGACCAGGAAAGGAACGTAGCGTCCCCAGGTCAACTGGGCGGGCGTGAGGTACGGGGTCAAGGCACGGATGCTAGTAAACGCCGTTCCCCAAACCAAAACCAGCCCCGTCATCCAGAGGGGGATGGTGTCCCGTTCGCCCACGCGCCTCCGACCAGGGGCACGTATTTGGACGCAATGACGCGGTTTTGCTCCGCTTCCCACGGCACAACCCCCTTAAGTTGCCTTCCTGTCGCGCGGCCGACATGACGGAAGATGCCCCTGCGGCGCGCTTCAATTTGGACTCCTTGCCGTGGTACACGGTGCCGGCCATTCTGCTGGGCATTCCGGCCTTGGTTGCCATCCTTTCCTTGATTTGGCCGCAGGTGTTCTTCGACCAATTCGTTGCCAAATACTACTGGGATCCCCTGCGGTTGGACACGGGCTACAACGCGGTCAACACAATCAGTTGGGCCATCCTCATGTTCACCTGTTTGGTGGGCTTGACGCAGCTTCTCAACGGCCTCAAAATCAAGATGAACAACGCAATCATCTACGGCGCCGTCGCGTGGGTAATCGCTGGAGCGATTTTCCGCGTCATGGAAGACACGCGGATGTTCGAGCCTCCGCTCCAGTACATCATGATCACGCCGCCCATCTACCTCCTCTTCGGTGCATTCGGCGTGCTGTCCTTGCTCATCGGCATCTACATTCAATCGGTGGAGGCGCAAAGCGGCCGCGATGCAGCCATGAAGAAACTCTGGTTCATCCAGGCCGCGTTCGTGCTGATCTACACGCTCATGTGGGTGGCCGAGTGGAGCCAAGTCGTGGTGTACCTCAACCCCATCCATGTGGCGTTGTTTGCGGCAGTCAACCACATGCTCGCCCATTGGTGGGTCAACAAGAAGGACGTCATCGATGCGCGGGATTTCGTTTGGATTCTCTCCGTTGCGCCCCTCTTGATGGGCTTCGACTATGTCATTCAATTCATCAGCGCCCCCTGGGACACGAGCTTGGGCGGCGTTCCGACCAGCTTCATCACCGCACCCGTCCTGGCGTTTGCCATTACGGGCGTTGTGTGGGCAGCAGCGCGCAGCGTGCAGGATGCGGAGGCGAGCAAGTGGCCCATCGCGGCCTTCGGTGGCGCCTTTGCGGCGACCCTTGGCTTCGTCATGTGGACCGCTCCTGAAGCCACGCGCATCGCGGTGAATTTCGGGTCCGTCGCCAGCATTCTTGGCTTCGGAGCCCTCGCCATTGGACTGGGCTTTGCCTTCGCCTGGCTGATGAAGAACCGGGCGGACCTCCTTTGGTACATTGGTGCGGCCGTCCTTGGCTTGGTGGCGGTGCTGGTTCTGGGAATCGTTGTGGAGCGGCTGACAATCCGCTTCTTTGGCTACGGCTTGAACGGTTGGAACTACCTGATTGGTGCAGCCATTGTTGCCGGATTTGCCTTCCAACAACGCGAACCGTTGATGGCATTCAGCAAGGGCTTGGCCCAACAGGGAGGTGTGAGCCCCATCTTTGCCGCGGCATTCGTGGCGCCCATCAATTTGCTTCTGATTTCGAGTCAACTCATGGATGGATTTGCCACCAGCTTGGGTCTGGATTTGGCCGGTTACACAGAGAAGCACGTGCTCTCTGCGTACCTGATTGATGCATTCCATGAATTCTCCGTCAGCATCGGCTGGGAATTCGGCGCGGCCTACCCGACGTTCATCGCCTTTGTGCCCGTCAAATTGGCCATCAGCTTGTTGGTGGTCTACGCCATCGACGTGTACAGCCGCGAAGATGTCCAGAAGTACCCGACTTTGATTGGCTTCGTCAAGTTCGCCATCATCATGGTGGGCATTGGACCCGCTGTGCGGGACTTTGTTCGCCTGAGCCTGGGTGTTTAGGCGGACCAACCGGTCAGAACGGCTCCGGTCTTGCCTTCGGCCACATCACGGCCGGCCAGGTGCACAGTGACCGCGTCACCGAGGCGGGCCCGCACGAGGCGCTCTTCGCCGCTCTCCGGGTCCACGAAATTTCCGGCGCCAGGCGAGGCGGGGAGTTGGAACAGCATGGATTCCCATTCGTCCACGTGGTAGGGCCCTCCCGGCACATCCCGCATGGAAACCCGTGCGTCCAAGCCCTCGCCCAGGTTGACGAAGATGCCGCCGGGAACGATGCCGGTGATGCGCGCCGATGCCTCGGCGCTGGGAACACTTCCGTGCAAACTTGCCAGAACGAGGGCCGCCGCTTTCACGCGCCGTTCAAGACCCTCTGCCGCGCGCTCCTGCTCGGAACAGTGGTCGCACAGGCGTTGCATGTCCTCGAACGTATGGGGCATGGGTCCCGGCTTGCCATCAATGAGCCACTTCAAGTTCCGGTGAACCACCAAATCCGGGTAGCGCCGGATGGGGCTGGTGAAGTGGCAGTAGTGCGTGGCGGCGAGTCCAAAGTGGCCTTCGTTTTCCGGTGCATAATGGGCCCGCCCCATGCAACCCAGGAGTTTCCATGTGGCCACCATGGCGCGTTCTTCGGACAAGGTTCCAATGGCCTCCAGGGCGCCCCGGAACGGCGCCAACCATGCCTCTTGGTCTTCCGGTGACAATGTGGCAAAGCCGCTCTCTTGGCTGTTTTCCGGCGTTTCATCCTCTGGCTCGGGCTCAGGCGCAGTGGTCAAGCCCCCGCCAAACAAGTTGACCGATCCGCCTCCGGCTTTCAATTGGTCCAGCAAGCTCTGGCCTTCGGAAACGGCCGCTTCCGCACCCGGCAATTCCATGGGTGCTGCAATGCCCATGGTTTCCGCTTGATGGCTGAAGCGAACTGCTTTGCTGGAGTCTGGCAGCGGGTGGCACCGGTAGAGAACGGGAAGGTCCTGGTCATTGAGGTGCTTGGCGACGGTCACATTGGCGGCCACCATGAAGGTCTCAATCATGCGGGTCGCGTCATTGCCGAATTTGGTCGTTGCTTGGAATCCCATGTCGTCGACGGCCACGCGGACTTCCCCGGTTTCCAGGGACAATCCATGTCGATGCGTGCGCAGTCGTTGCGCCAGGGCAAACAATTGCGCCATGGTGCCATCGCCGGCGTCCCGGAGGTCCAAGGCGTCTTGGTATGAGAGGTTCTGATTGACGCGAATGAGGGACTTGCGAAAGGTGGCGCCAGTGATGTGCCCGTCGGAATCAACGTCCATGCCCACGCTCATTGCGTACCGGTCGCCATCATCGCGCAGGCTGCACAGGTCGTCCGCGATGCGGTGGGGCAGCATGGGCAGCACGCGGCCCGGCAAGTACACGCTGGTGGCACGCTTCTTCGCGTGGCGGTCCAGGTGCGTGCCGGGGACGACGTAATGGCTCACGTCCGCGATGTGCACCCAGAGGCGCTCACCGGAATCCGTCCGTTCGATCCCGACGGCGTCGTCGAAGTCCTTGGCGTCCGGCGGATCAATCGTGTAGCAATCCAGGTGCCGCAAGTCCGTTCGGCCGGGGTCGCCCTCCACAGGCGACGGCAAGGCGTTGGCGTCCTCCTCGGCTTGCGGGTCTTCCGTGTGCTCGAAAAATGGTTCCTGATTGACGTGCCGTCGCATCAGCCCGGCAATGGCGTCATCGGGAGTCCAAAGCCCCGTTTCGATGAGGAAGTGAACGTAATCGCTGCTCCGGGACGTGTGGCCGCTGCGAATCCAATCCTGGGCCAGAAAACCCAACTTCCGGTGCAGGTCCATGCCAAAGGCTTGGGTGGCTCCTGAACCGCCGATGCCGCATACCGCGCGCTCTGGAACGCCGTCGTGTTCAACAAATTGCACCATGGCCGCCCGGACCCAGGCAAGGGTTTGGCGGTCCTCGTCATCCAAGTCGGCGGCATCCAAGTCAACCCGGCTGAAGCCGCGCCCTTCCTCCGACTCTTCCACCTGAATGAGCTTGGCGCGCAACCGGTCCAACGACGTCCACGCCGATGCCATGGCATCCCGCTCTTCGCGGGTCCACGGTCGCCACATGTTGCCCTTGGCTCCCGCTTCGAATCGGCCCACGCCTGGGCGCCGGCACCGATCAAGCGCAGCGCGCACCTGCTTCAGTTGGCCGGGGCTGGGCGATTCATACAGCTCCGCGGCCAGGAATTCTTCGTCATGGAAATCGGCCAGGTGGCAGGTCGCTTGCCAGAGCTCTTCCTCAAGCGCACCCAGGTCGTCTTCCAGTTCTTCCACGAGTTGCCCTTCGCTGTGGGTTTCGACCAGCATGCGCAACCGGGCCAGCACGTCGTCGGTGGCCGACAAGTCACCGGTGACCTTGTCGCGAAAGACGCGTCGTGACAGGTTGTCGGCGCGCACTTCCTTGCGCCCATCCAGGGTCACGAGCTCGACCCAGGGGATTCCTTTTTTGCGCCACCGGCGCACGAAGACCGCGATGTTGCGGGGTGCTTCCAAGCCGTGCAATCCGGAGCGGAACTCGACGACGTCGCCGGCCTTGACCACGCATTGCCGACGGTGCCCCCTCATATGATGGCTCCTTTCCCGTCTTGTGCGCATTGGGCCCGCAACTTGCCTTCCCGCCGACATGGTGCGACCGGACGTGCTTCTTTGTCTCGGCGAAGAATGGAGTGAAATTGAATCGGCATTGGATGCGGCAGGCCTTCCGGCTGCGGCGGCATCCCATGCCCATCGTACGTTCACGGCTCAAGTCCGCGGATCCACGTTGGTGCTGGCGGGGGGGCTGGGAAGCGCCGTCGTGGAAACGTGCCTCTGGGAATTGCACCGGACGGGCATGGTGGAGCGCATCATCTTGGTTGGAACGGCGGGGGCGCTGCCCGGTTACAAGGGGGCGTTTGGAGCGCCTCATTTGATGGACCCGGCGCGGACGGTTTACCAAAACTTCGAGTCGCCACCCGAATGGGTGGGCGAGCCAACTTGGTCACTGCCGCTGCCCACGAAAGAATGCATCAGCAACGACCGGTTCTACGGATTCAGCCCCGCGTCCATGGCGGATTATCCGGCGGAACCGGGGCTGCAGGAGGCCTGGACGCGATGGAAGGACGACGATGCCTTCGTGGACATGGAGGTGGCGGCGTTCTACTGGTTCGCGAAGCGATTTGGCATCAAGACCTACGCGGCGGTCAAGGCCGCAGCCAATCCCTTGTCGGATTTGGACAGTCTGCCGGAGGCAAGCCATGCGGTGATTCAATCCGTTGTGGCGGCGGCCGCCGACGCCTTCTTATCCGACTAAAGGCCCGAGACCAGGTCGCGCAATGCCATGAGGGGCTTCTCGTGCTTGACGACCCCTGACGCCAGCAAGACGCCGTGGGCTCCAAGCTCAATGGCTTTGGCCACGTCGGCGCCCGTCTTGACGCCGGCGCCGCACAGAGGGAGAGTGGTCGGCGACAACTCGCGGATGGTGGCGGCGTTGCGTTCCACGATGGAAGGGTCGGCAGTGGTCACGGAAATGTCGCCGCCGATGAGCTCGGGGGGCTCCACGGCGATGTAGGTGGGCTGCAGCGGCGCCAAAGCAGCAACCTCCGCGTCGCCATCGGCGCACACCAGCGATTGCAGGCCCAGGCCATGCAACCGGTGCAAAGAGGCGCCGACGGCAGCATGGGGTTCCTTGTGTTCGGCGTGGTTGAGCAAACTTCCGATGGCGCCGGTTCCCTTGACCGCTTCTGCGGTGATCCAGCCGGTCCCGCTGCCGGGCTCAAGGGCGTCCGTGTGTTGGGCGAACAAGTCCACGTTGGGGAACCCGTGATCACCGACCAAGCCCAATTCCAGCTGCGGCGGGGCCAAACCAATTCGAATGCCTGCCTCTTCCGCCACTTCTTCGCAAACGGCGGCCAGCCCCAGCGCGCCGGTTCCGCCCGTGACTTGGGGATAGACCTTGGCGTTGATGATGATGCGAGGGTGCGACACAGGCGGCGACGCG
>JBFJWV010000016.1:0-10794 GCA_041623515.1 Thermoplasmatota archaeon
CTGGTCGTCGTGGTGGAGAACGGCTCCTAGAGCCGGTCGCTCGCCCACATCCGCCTGGTGTCTGTCGGTTTGTGACCGATAACGCGCCAGGCAGGTTCCTTTTCCCCTTCTTTTCTTCTGTTTTTGGCACGGCCTACGCTTGCAGCTTGGGCGCCGGGCCGTTTCTTGCTTGATCCGCTCGTCACTGCTCCCTGGGCTTGCCTCGGCAGTGCGTTGAGCGGTGAGGTGGCCATGAGGCATCCCCCAGTGGCGCGCTTGGATCTTGGCGGGCCTGCGCAACGACCCACGGGGGCCCCTTGGCGCCGTCTGTTCGTTGCCTGCGCTGTCTTTACACATGCATGGCAGTAGGCGGCGACTAGGCTCGCCCTGCCGGGTGCCGCCATCTGGCGTGCGCTCCGGCCACTGCTGCGCCAACGCATGCCGTTTGCAGGTGGCATGACGCTGAGCGAGGCGTTTCTTGGCAAAGGGCTAGGAACTCCTAGCCACGGTGAATGGCGTCGATGCCCAGTGCAGCTTTGCCGCGAGGCGAGCTCTCAGGCCCGGCTAGCAAGAAGAAAAGGCCGGCAGGAGCGCCCACGCCGGGTGGCGCCTGGCCGAGTCCGGCTTTGCGCCTAGTTGCGCAGAGGCAGCTTTTCGCAGTGCTTCTCGAGGATGTCCATGCCGCGGTCGATCTCGTCGACGCCGCATGCGTAACTGAAGCGCAGGTGGTGCTCGCCCAGGGGCCCAAAGGCGCGCCCCGGGCTGCAGATGAGGCCAGCCTTGGCGAGTTCGAGGGCTAGTTCGGTGCTGGGCTTGGCGAAGTCGTAGCGGGGGAACGCGTAGAAGGCGCCGCCGGGGCGGGGCATGTGGAAGCCACGAATGCCTTGGATGCGCTTGGTGATGTGGTCACGGCGCTTCTTGAACTCCACCACCATGGACTCGGCCTCGTCCTGCGGGCCTTCGAGGGCGGCCACTGCGGCCTTCTGGATGGGTGTGGGCGGGCATGCCACGGTGTAGTAGTGCATGGTTTCGATCGCCTTCACGTAGTCCTGTGTGGTGGCGATGCAACCCAGGCGCCATCCCGTCATGGCGAATGTCTTGCTGAAGGAATTGACCCAGATGACGTTGTCATGGTGGGTGAGGAACGAGTGGTGGGGCTCGTCGTAGCTCATGGTGTCATACACTTCGTCGGCCACGACCATGATGTCGGCGTCCTCGGCGATGTCGGTGAGGCCGCGAACGTCATCCTTCGTGAGGCAGATGCCCGTGGGATTGCTGGGGGTGTTGACGATGATGAGCTTCGTGCGGGGGGTGATCTTTTCCTTGATCTCTTCCAGATCGGGCCGGTACCCGTTTTCATGGGTGAGGCTGTAGTGGATGGGGAAGCCGCCGCAGATGCGAGCCTGGGATTCGTAGAGCACGAAGCCTGGGTCGGGCACGAGCACTTCGTCGCCGTGGTCGACGAAGGTTTGGTTGATGGCCATGAGGCCTTGGGTGGCACCGGCCGTGACAATGATGTTGTCCGCCGTCGCTTCGCCCTTCCATTTGCTGGCAATCCGATTGGCGATGGCATCGCGCAGCGCGGGAAGGCCCAAGCTGGGGCCGTAGCCGTTGTCCCCGCGGAGCGCGGCTTCATGCAGGGCTTCGACGATGTGGGGAGCCGGGTTGAAGTCGGGCTCTCCCAATCCCATGTTGACGCTATCGGAGCCGGCCATATCGAACATCTTTCGGATGCCCGACATTTCAATTCCCAGTAGCCGGCGAGCGATGAGCTCCTTGGTGCTCACTAAGGCGCGCCCAATGGTAGGGGTAGATAAGGCCGCCGCTGAAGGAACCAGATATGTTCAGTTTGGCAGCGGTTGTTCGACGTTACGCGACGACCGGGACTTCCGCCAACTCTTCGCCGGATTCGGCGGCCACGACCTTTTCCGGGAAGTGGTTGAGCAGCAAAATGTCACCGCGGGCAGCGACCCAGCGGTACGGAATGGCGACATCCATGCCGCCTTCGACGAGTTTCTTGCTGGTCCGCGTCAGAAGCAGGCTTCCAATGCGGCGTTTTGGCAGGTCCAACAGCACGTTGCTGACGACGCCAACAAATTGTCCTTTGCCAGTGTACACTGGCAGATTGATGTACGAGGTAACCTCGGCGTCCATGTGCATCCCAATTTTAGCGATGAGATGCCCCCATTTTAGGGCTTCTTACCAGAACACGAGGCTGCCGGTGGCGGTCCAGAGGCCAATCAGGAAGCCCACGATGCTGCCGCCGTTGAGCAAAGGCAGCCCCGCCTGCGGCTTGCCGGTGAGGACGGTGAGCATGAGAATGCCGAACCCAACCACGGTTCCAACAGCCGCGCCGACGCCTGGAGCCACGCCCCAACCGGTTTGCGCAAAGTGCAGGGCACTGACGACGAGGATGGTGGGCATGACCAAGTCGCCCAACCCCATGAACAGGGCCCCGCGGTCCCCTCGGTTGGTGCCCTCTGCCTCGTCGGCTTCTTTGAAGCGCGCCACTTCTTCCCGGAATCGGTAGCCAAAGTGCTTCGGCATGACCAAGAGAACGGGAAGGCGGAGCTCCATGACCGAGTCCGCCAGGGCCAGCATGTGCTTGGTCTTGTAGACCGCGATGGCATCGTACACGGCCAGGGCCACCAACAGCACGATGACTGGCAGCACGCTGAGGCTAATGCCGAAGATGGCTGCTGCACCGGCGGCGACCAAAACGCCCACCGTGTCAATGACGTACCATTCAGGGTGCTTGAGCAAAGCAAATGCGCTGGCGCCGCCAACCAGCAAGCCGACCATCCAAGCAACGGAGGTTGAGACGCCGGGAATGAGTGCAACCAACGGCCCCACGACGTACACCAACGTGCCCGCAACGGCCGCGAGCATGATGGCGCGAATCATCCACTTCTTGCCCTTCTTGGCAATGTACAGAATTCCAATGGTGAAGACAATCAGCAGCGCGATGTAGCCGATGCTGTTGCCCACTTGGTCCGGGTTTTCGAATGCCTGCAAACCGGCTTGGGCGAACGGCCGCGCAAAGAGCACGGCCAGCACAATGGTTGCAAGGAACGACAGGGCCAGTCCAGCTGTGGCGTAGTAATCACCAATTTCCACCGGGGATGTGTCGTCCGCGCCGGCGGTGTGCGCTTCGCCCGTGGGGGTCGCGGTGTCACTCACGAGGCTGGACCCGCGCGGCGACGTAAAAGAGGCCCCCGTCGAGCTGGCCTATTCCCAGAGTTCGTTGCGGCCCTTGCGGGCATCCCGGCGCTTGCGTTCCAAGTACCGGTAAACGCTGGCGTGTTCAGCACCGCGCAGCAGCATCTCCACGGCGTGCTTCGCATCGTTGAGGGGCTCCAGGTCACCGATGATGCCGACCGTGTGCCCGTAAATGGACAAGTCGCAACCTGTCTGCTCTTGGATAATGCGGCGCGTCTTGCCTTCGCTGCCGATGATGCGGCTGGCCACGCGGCGCACATGGTTGCGCTGCTTGCCAGCAAATTCGTGGATATCCAGCAGTTCGAAGTAGGCGTCGTCGGACCACAACCGGCTCGCCCGCTCGGGGCTAAAGCCGCGGCCGACGGCTTTGATGATGTCCTGGAGTTTCAGAATGTCCAGGGGATTGACGCCTTCGGTCTCGTCGTGAATGGTGACTTCGTTGGCATCGCTGTCCACTTCAATGGCAACTCCCGAGCGCTTCTCGAGCTGTTTCCGGGTTTGCCCTTTGGGCCCGATGAGGGCTCCGATGCGGTCCTTGGGGATTTTGATGTAGATCATTCAAATGCCTCCAAATCCAGCCGCTTGAGCAGGTCTTGCTCCGTCACTTGGAGCCTTTGCCGGCGGAAGTAATTGGTGATGTTGCGCACGTCGCGCATGAGGAATTCCAAGGCCATGGGGTGGCTGCGCAGGACGCCTTGTCCCACGTCAATGACTCGTGCCCTCTCGCCTTTCTCGCGGGGGTTTTCGACAAGGATGTTGAATTCGGAAAGGTCGGCGTGGACCACGCCCGCGTCGTTGACCATCGCCACGAAGTCCTTCGTGATGGAATCGTAGAATGTCTGGGGGTTGTCAAGTCGGGCCATTTCCTTGAGCCGTGGCCAGGGCCCCTCTTCGACACCGATGTACTCCATGAGCAACACGTTGTTGCTGACATGGATGGGCTCCGGGACGCTGACGCCGTGTTCCCGCATCCGCGTGAGGTTGCGGAATTCTTTCTGGGCCCATGCAGCAACCAGGTGCCGCTTGTCGCCGCTGATGCCCTCAAACCGCTCGTCGCCCTGGATGTACTGCAGGACGTGCTTGAAGGTCGACGTGTTTGTGCGGAAAATTTTGACAGCCACGAATCCACCCAGCGGCGTGGTTCCTCGGAAAACGTTGGCTTCTTTGCCGGTTGAAACCGGGAAATCAAGCGACTTCAGAACGCCCGAACGAAGCAGCTTGTGGAGGGTCAGAAGAGTGCTCTTGTCAAAGACCTCGCCTTCCGTGCGGCGATCGCCTTTGCCTTCGCGACCGGGCAGCAATTTGAGCAGGCGGTCTGCTTGCTCAAACGCCCATTGGTCGTTGGACGCGAGCGTGTCCATGTCATCGGGGTCAAATTCCGACAACTCACCGAAGTGGTCCCACTCCAGCAGAGGTTCGTGCGCGGCCGCTTCTTCGGCGCGCTCGGAGTCGGCGTCGTCGGCGGCTTGGCGGGCCAGGGTATCGTCGTCAGGCAACGGGGGCACCAAGGGAGGGGATCGGACCGAAGTCCATGGAAGCAGTCATCGAATCAACTGAAGCCGTTGTCGAGCAATTCAGGAATCAAGCCCTTCTTGCTCAGGTTGGCGGATTGGACCTTGATGTAGCGGTACTTGACATCCGCCTTGTCGTCCTGGAAATCCCAAGGCTTGACGATGATGAGGTCGCCGGGCTTGATCCACATGCGGCGCTTCATTTTGCCGGGAATCCGTGCCATGCGGCTCTTGCCGTCTTCGCACATGACAATCATCTTGGAAGCACCCAGCAACTCGTCGGCAATGGCGAACATTTCCTTGAGGGTCGGGTCGGGCATCCGGTAGCGGATGGGGCCCTCTTGGTTCATCATTTGGCGGACGTTGCGGTAGCCGCGGTCGTCGGCGGTCGTTTCGACGAACTCGGGCTCGGGCGCCTCGCCCTTCTCGGACTTGTCGGGGGTGTCGTTCTCAGTCACTGTTTCATTTCCACTGGCCTCTGGTATTTGAGACTGAGGGGCGGGCCTTTCTGGGCGTCATTTTCATCGGACCCATCACTTCAATTCCATTTGCTGGAGACGTCGCACAAGTTCCCCACCTCAAGGCCATTAAGGGGCGGGGCCTCGGAACCTTGGATGGGCGCGCAGGAGGCGGCGCAGCGGGCAGGCGAACGGGCGGTTGATGTGCAGGCCGTGCACCCCAAAGTCCGCCTGGTTGCGTTCACGCAGCAACCGTACCGCATTGCGGTCGCCAGCGCCCGCACATGCTATGCCAAGGACTTCGTGTTCTTGGGGCAACTGCTGCCCAGCGGCGAACGGGCGCGACTCACCCTGGAAGATGCGCTCCCCGATCATCGCAAGCAACTGGAGCAAATCGGCGCTTTCGAGACCAGTCCGGAGCGGCGCAGCGAACTGGTGGAAGTGCTGAGCCAAATTTTGGATGGAAACGAACCGGCGCTGGAGGCGCTCCGGCTGTTTGCCAGCAAGGCCGAGGAAACCCAAGTGGTGGACGACCGCATCGCGGCCAGCATCTACGAGGCCGGTCACCACACCCCGTTCCAACACCCGACGTTTGTGTTCTCTCTCGAAGGGGTCAGCCGCAACGTCGTTGAGTCATTTTTCCACCAGCACACGTTCTTCAACTCCGAACAGCAAAGCCAACGCTACGTCGAGATGGGCTCGGCGCAGGTCCACGTGCCCGAATTCGTCGTGGGAAACGATGCGGCTCGCGGCACGTATGACACTGCGGTGGCTGCCGCTTGGGGCGCCTACGAGCAGCTCCGGTCGCGGCTGGTTGAAGCCAACATTCGGACCATGACGGCGATTGGCAAAATCAAGGGCCAATCGGAGAAACAGATTCGCAGCGAGGCCGAAAAGAAAGCCCAGGAAATGGCCCGTTACGTTATCCCCATCGCGGCCGCGACGCAGATGTATCACACCATCAGCGGCATTGTGCTGATGCGGTACGTGCGCATGGCCAATGCCCAAAATGCCCATCACGAAGCCCGCGGCATCGTTGCGCAAATGCTGGCTGCCGTTGAGGCCGTTGACCCCGACTTCGTGGCCAACCTCCCCGAAACTCCCCACGCGGCCCACGACTTACCCGAGTGGCAACTCGCCGATCAAGTCGCCCCCACCGGCCCCGTTCATGACTTGGGCGATGCGACGGCCAAGCTCCTGCACGCCACGCCCGATGCCGATCAGGTCGTGGCGCAAGTGATTCGTGAGGTGACCGGCACGGGCATGCCCACGGATGCCCTCCTGGACGCCGTGTTGGACCCGGGCAAGAACCGCCTCTGGAATGATACGCTCAACACGTGGGACCATAGTCCAGTTCTGCGCGCCCTGCGGCACGTTCACCTGACCTTCTACAAGCGGCAAAGTTTGACGGCCGTCGCCCAAGACCAGCGCCATCGCATGACCCCCGGCACGCGTCCGTTGCTGCATCGGCTGGTGACGCCGGCACCGGACGTGTACACGCCGGACGTGATTGCCGCCGATGACGAGACCCACGAAATCTATGACGCGGCCATTGCCACCCTGTGGCAAGCCATGCATGCGCTCGTGGCAGCGGGCGTCCCCGTCGAGGACGCCGCGTACCTGTTACCCAACGCCACCAACCAATACTACACCCAAAGCGGCGACCTTCTCTCCTACATCCACAAATGGCGATTGCGCCTTTGTTTCAATGCCCAGAAGGAAATCTTCGACGCCAGCATCGATGAGTTGCGGCAGGCACAAGCCGCCATGCCGGCGCTCACGCAATGGCTGGGCCCCCCGTGCACGTTCATCGCTGCAGCCCAACCCGCAGACAAGCAGGACGACGTGGCCGCCTGCTGTCCCGAGGGCCCTCGATGGTGTGGCGTCAAGGTTTGGAAAAACTTCGATGCGGCGGCGGGCAAGCCCAAGCGGCCTTACTGATGTGGGCCTTTTGGCTGATGGCTGCCGTCGGCTTCATGCTGGCGCTGGGCGGTGTCACCAAGGCGACTTGGATTCCTTACGGGTGGCTGCACGCGCGTGCGGCGCTCCTTTGGAAGCAGCGAGCGCATACCTTCCTCGTAGTCAGCGGAATCGTCATCGCGCTGTTGGGCGTCCTTGCAGCGCTCGGCGTGATTTGGAAGTAGGTTCGGCCGGTGCCGCAAATCCTTTGGCCTGTGCTGGAACGCCCTGGCCGTGGCCGCGCCCCATGTGATTGTCGGATTGCTCGTCCTGAATGCCTTGTTGCAGGCAGCGGACCTGTGGAGCACCTGGGCGTGGGTCGCCAACGGTGGATCCGAGTACAATTTCGTCTCCCGTTGGATCATGGAGCAGGGGGGTCTCGGCGCCTGGGGTGCCGTCAAAGCATTGGTCATGGCCGTTTTCGTCGGGGCCATTTTCTGGACCTTCCGTCAAGATGAGGAGACGCAACAACAGGTGGAATTGGTGGCGCTTGCCGGCGTTGCATGGATGACCTTCGTGGTTCAGAGCAACGCGCAACGGTTCTTCGCCTGAAGCGGCCAGGCCATGCCGGCGCAGCGAGAACAACGCCAGAGAGCTTATGTTGCGTCACGTAGCCCTTCTGGCCATGCAACGAATGTTGGCGTTTCTGCTTGCCTTGACCGCCCTTGCGGGATGCATTTCCAATGCCCCCGAGGAGCCTGCCCCCGTTGATTCGGGAGAAAATGAGGCACCTGCCGGCCCCCACGACGACGTGGAGCAAACCGGCTACCAAGGCTTCGATGGAGAGCCCGAAGATTGCTCCCGCATCATGAACCCCGGTCCGTTCGACACGACGGGCAGCACCGTGCTGGGCACGACGGAAACGCGCGTGCTCGACATTGTGCTGGCCACCGATTCGTCGTTCCGCGAAATGTACGGGGCGCAATGGCGCGATGTGGCTCTGAGCGTCGGTGCCGCCGCCAACGACATCTACAGCGAACAACTGGACCTGGAAGTCAACGTCACAGCTGTCGTTGCCATTCCAGCCGAGGCGCTCGTCGCCGAGGAAAACACCAGCGGAACCGTTGACGGTGAGCAAAGCCAAGGAATCATTGACGACACCAAGGCGTACTTCAACGAACATTTCGAAGACCTTCACCGCGACCTTGTCTACACTCTCGTCGGCAACAGCACGGCCGGTGTCATTGCCGGTCAAGTGGATTGCATCGGCGGCGCCAAGTTCAAGGACGTCGCTTACGGCTGGGGCGAAGGCCGCAACCTGGAAGGGCCCGGCTTCGCCATGGGCCCCGTCGGCATGTTCGACTCGTTTGGCTTGAAGGTCATCCTGCACGAGATGGCGCACCTGCTGGGTGCCCACCACCACTACCAAACGTGCGGCCCCCACGCCGCGCAAAGCGGCCCCTCGGATGCCCTCGGCGCCTGCTCCATCATGACCAACGCCGTTGACTTCGCATCGTTCTACTTCTCGGAGCCCAACAAATTGGCCATCCGGGGCTACGTGGAAGCCGTGGACCTGTAAGCCCAAGAACGCGCGCTGCCTGGCCACGTCGTGAACCCCAGCGAGGCCGCCGAGTTGCAGGAAGGCATTGACTTGTTCAATGCCGGCAAGCACTGGCATGCCCATGAAGCATGGGAGCATCTGTGGCTGCAGCTGCACGGCGAGGAGAAACGCTTCGTGCAGGGCCTCATCATGGCCGCGGCCATGTTGGTCCAGTACGGCAAAGGAATCCGCCGCGGGGTCGTGAATCATCACGCCAATGTCCAAGACCGCCTGCCCCACCACGGGCCGGACAAATGGGGAATTGACGTAGATGGGCTGCTTGCGCAACTGGAGCCCTATGCCCACGATGCCTTGGCCGAGGGGGTATTCCTCAAGCGCGATCCCGGCGCTGTGCAGATTCGGCGTCAGTAAGCGTCGCGAATCTTGCGGACCGGAACGCCACCCCAAAATTCCCCTGCCGGCACGTCGCGGTTGACCAGACTCATGGCGCCGACGGTCGCGCCCTTGCCAATGGTGACGCCGGGCAAAATGGTGCAGCCGGCACCGATGCTGACATCATCCTCGATGGTCACCGGGCCGCGCTGGACTTCGTGCCGGACGTAGCCGTGGCACAACACGGTCGAGTTGTAGCCAATGATGACGTTCTCCCCCACGGTGATGTCTTGGGGGTACAGGATATCGAAGGTGACCTCGAATCCGATGGATGCATGCTTGCCCACGGTCGCTCCTGTGCGGCGCAGCATCCAATTCTTGACCCGGAACGTGGACCATCGGCTCAGGACAATCCAGACCGTGTTCCACAACACACGCAGAAATCCCACGTCCTTGTAGACGTACCACAGGCTGTTGTGTGGCCCGCGCGACGGATGGACCGATACGCGGGGGTGGGGCATCAGGCCGTCACCGGGGCCAGGTCGTGGGCGAAGCGTTGTGCCGCGGCACGCACTTCGGCCTGCCAGTCATCCTTGCCTGCATACATGATGCCGCGTCCCACGTTCACCACAGCGAAGCGTCCCGAGCCATCCGATCCACGGGCAATGGTGTCCGCCGCATCGGCACCTTGCGCGCCGACTCCTGGAATCAGCAGGGGGATGCCGTTTCCGACCAGGGCGCGCATTTGGTCCAGCTCGTCGGGATAGGTCGCGCCCGCGACAAAGCCAATGTTTCCATTTTGGTTCCATTCGTTGGTGGCCATGCGGGCGACGGCTTGCCATAGCGGCGTGCCGGCCTTGTCCGTGGGCAAGTCCTGCAACTCCGGCGCGGATGGGTTGCTGGTCCGGGCGAGCAAAAAGACGCCCTTGTCTTCGTACGCAGTGAAGGGGTCCACCGTGTCGCGGCCCAGGTACGGGGTGACAGTGACGGCGTCTGCACCCAGCTCGTCAAACGCAGCCTCTGCGTACTTGCGGGCCGTGTTGCCGATGTCGTTGCGCTTGCCATCCAGGATGACGGGAATGTGATTCGGAATGGCCGCAATGGTGTCGGCCAAAACCCCGTGGCCTTCGGGGCCCAAGGCTTCGAAGAACGCCGCATTCGGTTTGTACGCGCAGGCCAAATCGCTCGTGGCATCGATGATTCCCTGCAGGAACTCCATCGTCGCATCCGCTTCCAGGCCCGCAGGGAACTTGGCGGGGTCGGGATCCAGCCCGACGCACAGCCAACTGCCAGCCCGGTTGGCGCTCGCGGCGAGGCGCTCGTTGAACGATTCCACGAAGGGGCCACTGGGGGAGGCCGTATAATGCCCGATGGCCGGCTGCGACGCTGTCAGTTCAGGTCAAACCGGTCCGCATCCATGACCTTCGTCCACGCGGCAACAAAATCCCGAACGAATTTCTCGGCCGCGTCGTCCTGAGCGTACACTTCCGCCATGGCGCGCAATTGCGCATTGGAGCCGAATGCCAGGTCAACCCGGCTTGCAGTCAGTTTCGTTCCTTCCCGGGTCTCCGCTTCGAACGCATCCTCCGCGGGGGATGTGGCGTTCCACGTCAATCCATCCTCCAGAAGGTGCGTGAAGAAATCGTTGGTCAAATGTCCGGGGTTGGCGGTGAACACGCCCTGCGAGGACGCGCCGTGGTTTGCACCCAGGACGCGCAGTCCGCCCACGAGGACCGTCATTTCCGGGCCGCTCAAGCCAAGCAACTGGGCCCGGTCAATGAGGTGATGCTCGGCC
>JBFJWV010000017.1:0-10721 GCA_041623515.1 Thermoplasmatota archaeon
CGTATGCACGGTCGGGTGGCGCGATTGCTGCCGGTGAGGACGCCGAGCTGCGGCAGGTTTGCCTCGAAGTGGTCGCCACTTTTGAGCCCATGATGGAGGAGGCGGGGGGCACCATCGAAGTGGGTCCGTTGCCTCACTTCATCGGTGACCGCACGCTGCTGATGCAACTGGTGCAGAATCTGGTCAGCAACGCCATCTTGTATCATCGCGAGGAATCGCCCCACGTCACGATTTCGGGCGAAGAAACCGGGGGCCGCGTTTCATTTTCGGTGGTGGACAACGGGGCCGGATTCGACGTGGGTGAAGTGAGTCAATTGTTCGAGCCTTTTCGGCGTGGCGAGCACCACAAACCCGGCCATGGGCTTGGCTTGGCCACGTGCGCACGCATCGTGGAGCGGTTCGGGGGAACCATCGACGTGGAATCCACACCGGGTCAAGGGTCGACGTTCACCGTGACCCTACCAAGAAAGGAAGAAGGGGAAAAGGTGGCCAACGGGCCTATGCCGTTGTTGCAACCAAGTTGACGGTGCCGCTGCCAGAGTAGCCCCGGACGCCAACGTACCACCAACCATCGGTCGGGTTGCTGAAGTTGCACGACTCATCATTGCCAGACAGATATGGCCGGCAGTCGTAGCTGCTGGTGGTTGGCTGCGACCCGTGCTTGACGTACAAGTCCGCGTCGAAGCTGCAACCAAACATGCCGCAGCCGGGCCCGGTCATGTCCACGTTGAGGCTTTGGCCGGATTGGACGCAAATCTTGCCGTACGCCCATTGGCCGCTTCCAACCGTGGCGCTGTACGTGGTGCCGCTATCCATGATGGTCACTCCGTCGCCGTTGTCCGTGCAGCCGGTCGGGGGTGGTGGCGGTGCGGTGACCGTGACGCTTTGGCTGCTGGAGTCGCTGCCACCGTTGCCGTCGTCCACGGTCAGGGTTACGGTGTACGTACCGGCCGCGGCGTAAGTGTGGCTGGGCGCAACGCCCGTGCCCGTGTTGCCATCGCCGAACGTCCAACTGTACGTCAACGTGTCCCCCTCGGGATCGCTGCTGCCGCTTGCGTCAAAGGTTGCGGTCAAGTCGCTTTCCGAATGGGTGAAGCTGGCCGTTGGGGCGCCATTGGCCGGGGGCGCGCCGCCGTTGTGGTCGGCCGTCAACGTCACGGTGCCGCTGCCGGAGTAGCCATGGATGCCGACGTAGGTCCAACCGGCCGTGGGCGTGCTGGTGCATTCTTCGTTGCTACCCGATGTGTAGGGGCGGCAGTCGTAGGTGCTGCTCGTGGGTTTGGCTCCTTCACGGGTGTACAGGTCCGCATCCAATCCACTGCCGGCCATCGTCACGGTGAGGCTGGTGGCATCCGCGGGCACGCAGACTTTCCTGTACGTCCACGATCCGCTGGCGACGCTGATGCTCTCGGTGGCGCCGTCGGCAATCTCGGGAACCGTCAGGTCCCCGCCGGAGCAGCCACTGGTGCCATCGGCGACGCTGATTTGCTGGCTACTGGTGTCCGTCGCGCCTTCGTTGTCCGTGACGGTGAGGCTGACGGTGTAGGTGCCCGTCGCTGCAAACGAATGGCTGACGGCGCTGCCTGCGCCGGTGTTGCCGTCACCAAAGTCCCAGGCATAGCTGGTGATTGTGCCGTCGCTGTCACTGCTGCCGCTGCCGTCGAAGTCCACGGCGAGCAGGTTGGCGCTGTACGTGAATGAGGACGTGGGGGCACTGTTGCCTCCGCCTCCGCATGTGCCGATGGCTGCCACCAAGCTGTCGATGCGCATCAGGCCATGGCCGTACAAGTTGTCCCAGCCAGCGGAACCCAGATCCTCGGCCGTGGTTTGCATGAGGTTGCGCAGTTGACTGTTGGTGAGGCTGCTGTCGCACGCGAGTGCCAACCCAAACGCGCCGGAAACATGGGGCGTTGCCATGCTGGTTCCACTCATGGACCCGTAGGACGAATCGGAGTTGTACGTCGTGGATTCCACGCCGCTTCCCGGAGCCGTGATTTCCAATTCCGCGCCACCGTTGGAGTAGCTGGCACGCACTTTGCTGCTGGTCAGGGCGCCGACGGCGATGGCGTTGGCGTAGGCCGCGGGGTAACTGACGCTGTTGGAGTTCGAGTCGTTGCCGCTGGCGGCGACCACGAGCGCGCCCGCATTCCATGCGTAATTGACAGCGTCATCGCCGCTTTGCGAGTAGCCGCCACCGCCCAGGCTCATGCTAATGACGCGGGCGCCTGCATCGGCAGCGTCGTAGATTGCCTGGTTGATGCCGCTCTGGGAGCCCGTGCAGCCCCAGACACTGTTTCCGAGGGCCTTGTAGTGGAGGATGCTTGCTTGGCTCATGCCTGCCACGCCGACGCCGTTGTTGGTGACAGCGGCAACGGTTCCTTGCACGTGCGTGCCGTGGCCGCAGTCGTCATTGGGGGTGGCGTCGCCGTTGACGTGATCGTATCCGCCGACGTGGTTCGCCGCCAAATCTTGATGCGTTTCGCGGACGCCCGAATCGATGACAGCAATGGTGATGCTGCTGTCCCCGAAGCCGACGGTGTCCCAAGCCGCTTCAGCGCCCATCATAGAGGGGCCGTATTGGGAGCCGTAGTTGGCGTCATTGGGGATGACGGTCGCGTGGAGAATTTGGTCGTCCTCGATGTACGCAACATGGGGGACGCCGGCCATGGCCGCCCGAACGATTTCCAGAGTCGCGGCGGCGACGACGACATAATTGCCCCGGGGTTCCACCTTGAGCACCTCGAGGCCTGCGAGCTGGCCGGAGCGCAGATCAGGCAGTTTGGCGTCGAAGCCAACGATGGCTTGACCCATGCTGGTGGGCGTTTCGAAAACTCCGGCATCCGGTGCCACCGTTGCGGCCGAAGCCAAGGGCATGAATGCCAGAATGCAGGCGATTGCGAGAATGGTTGTTCGCATCGCCCGCCGATTTGACTGGGGTACTTCAACGCGGGGCGGGGTACCCCAATTGACGAGAAGAGGAAGGAAATTCGTTGCCGACCTACAGCAATCCCAAGTGGCCCGTTACCCGGTCCACGGAATCCTCATCGCCGGGCCCGATTCCGAGGACGGTCACGGTTCCAGGGGCGATTTCTGTGTGCCCCGCGTCCTTGATCAACGCGGTGCTCAGGCCCGCATCCTCAGCGGCCACCTTCAGCGGGTACAGGTCCTTCTCGGAGGCCACCTTCAGCACCGTCTTCTTCTGTCCATCCGCGTGCCACGCATCGAACGAACGGCGGTTGTGTTTCATGGATTTCAGGGCGCAGTCGACTGCGGCATGGCCGACTTGTGCGGCCAGCTTGCCCTTGGAGAGCTTGAGGTCCTGTCGGGCGACAATGACCATCTTGTGGCTCATTCTTCCTCGTCGTTGCGTGCGGCGAAGGCTTCCATGGCGGGCTTCTTGACATCCTTGCTCGTTGTCAATTCAGCCGTGATTGCGTCGTCTTGGCCTTTGGTGTTTTGCGCGAACCAGCCTTCTCCGGCCTTGGCCGCGGCGTCCCAGTCCACGTCGCCGACGATGTGGACTTCGTCGTCCTTCAGGACGGCCAAGTGGGTATCCACCGCGCGAAACTTGCCCTGGTGCTTGATGATCAGTTGCGCTTCGTCCGCCGCCATCACTTCGCCCACCACGTTGCCGTCATGGACCACGAAACGACTCAGCATGGGATTCACGCTGGGGCCTTCGTCCCGCTTGCCTGCGCCCGCATTGGCGCGCAGCGCTGCAAAGTGATTGTAACCCATCATCGACAGGATGATGACAAGGACGCCTGCGAGGATTCCCCATTCCCCACCTTCCAAGGCCATGACGCTTCGATGCCTCCTGGATTTAAAGTGGGATGGATGGCCGCGGCGCTTCGACGGCGCGTTTGAAGAGGGGTCGGCGGCTGGGCCACCCGTGCAGGAGTGGGATGTGATTGTGGTGGGAGCCGGCCCCGTGGGCAGCAATACCGCCCGCCTCTTGGCCCTGCAAGGTCACACCGTCTTGCTCGTCGAAGAACACCCGGAGGTGGGCCACCCGGTGCAGTGCGCCGGTCTGGTGACGCCGCGCACCTTCGACCATTGTCCCTTCGACGTCGGGGATTTGCATCAAAATGACTTGCGGGGCGGCATCGTGCACAGCCCCGACGGAACCACGGTGCGCTTCGAAACGGACCAAGTGCAAGCCATTGCCATGGATCGCGCTCGCTTTGACCAAAAGATGGCACATCATGCGGTGGACGCCGGCGTGGTATTGCGCACGGCCACCAAAGCGGTGGGCGCAAGCCGCGATTCCTCCGGCGTGGATGTGATCTTGCAGCACGAAGGGAAGCGCGAAACCGTGCGTTGCCAATTGTTGGTGGGCGCCGATGGAGTGCGCAGCCGCGTGGGCAGCTGGTTCAATTTTCCAGATGTAGACGAACGGGTCAGCGCCTACGAGGCGGAGCTGACGGGGTGCCACATCCCGAAGGGTGAGGACCACATGATTCCCATGTTTGCGGGCAATGCCCAGGCGCCCGGCTTCTTTTCGTGGATCATCCCCATCGGCGGCGGCAAGACGCGCAGCGGACTCGCCGTGGCCACCGGAATGTCGGAACAAGCGGCCAAGAAGTACTACGAGCGGATGTTCGAAGACCGCGACTCGAAACCGTACCTAACCGGGGCGGAGGTGTCGTACCTCATCGTGGGCGGGATTCCGTTGGGCCTTCGGGACCGGCTCGTCCAAAACCGCGTCATGCTCGTGGGCGATGCGGCCGGCATGGCCAAGCCCACCAGCGGCGGTGGCATTCTGATGGGCTTGATGGCCAGCGAGCACTTGGCGGAGGTGGCGGGGCGCGGCTTGCGAACCGGTCGCTTGCAGCGTGTGGATTTGCGGCCGTACGAACGGCGCGTGCGGCGCGTCATTGGTCGCGACTTGCGCAAAGGGGAGTGGTTGCGGCGGCTCTACGTTCGATTCACCGACGACGATCTCAATCAATTTGCACGGTTGCTGCAAAGTCCGAAAGTAGCGGCCGTCATCGAACGCGTCGGGGACATTGACTACCCGGCCCGGCTCGTGGTGCCGCTGTTGCGGGCTGAGCCGCGACTCATCGGTTTCTTTGCCAAGGTCATTCTGCGGAGGTCTGCATGAAGGGCTTGGCCGGCGACGTGGATGTTGCCATCTACTACACAGCGCAGGACGACCCGCGCAAGAACACCGCTTTGCGCCTCAAGAAGCACGGCAAAGCGCGCATCGTCGAGGACGTGAAGCGCATCCCCAACCACGCGGTCTTGCTCAACCCGTTTGCCAAGAAGGCCATCTCAGCAGAGGACTTACCGACTCTCCGAAAACACGGCTTGGTCGCTCTGGATTGCTCGTGGAAGCAGGCGGAGGAAACGTTCGCCCAACTCCAAGGCAAGGTTCGCAGCCGCGCCCTTCCCTTTCTCGTGGCTGGCAACCCCACCAAGTATGGCCAGCCCGCGGAGCTCTCCACGGCGGAGGCCATTGCGGCTGCGCTCTTCATCGCTGGCGAACCCCGCCAAGCCAGGCGGGTTCTGAGTGCTCTGCCGTTTGCCGATGCGTTTTGGCAACTCAACAAGTTGCCCTTGGATGACTACGCGGCTTGCGCGACATCCGCCGAAGTGGTCGCCGTGCAGGCGGACTATTTGCCGGACGGCTGGGGCGCCTAATCACTCCTCTTCATCTGAAGCCAGCGCCGGCGCGTTGCGGCGGTGGAGCCAGGAAAGGGGCAGCCCAAGCAGGACGCCGAAAATCAGGCCGCGAAACAACCCGGCCAGAAGAAATCCGGTTCGCGGGGTCCCTTCAATTTCCTGGTCGATGAGTTGCTGTTGCACTTCGGGGTGGTTGGCCAAGTATTCGCCCCAAAACAGGATGTTGACATCGGCCGCCACGAAGCCGGCAATGGCACCCCCCAGGGCCACGTGGCGAAACACGTCGCCGTCCAGCCAGCGGTGCGCCAAGAATGCCCACACGGCCACGGCAGCCAGCCAGCCCCAAGGTTCGGCCCGGCTGGGCAGGATGCCATACGTCGTGACGATGCCAAGCGCCAAGCCGGTGCCGGCAAGCGCTAGCAGGTAGCGGACGTTCACAGGCTGCCGACCGCACCTTGGCCTTAGGCCTTACTCGATGTCATGAACGTGGCCGCCGCATTGGCCGCCGTGGTCATGGACGCGCTCGGTCAGTGCCACGCAGCCGCTTGGAAGGTCCACGTCAAACACCACGTACGCCACGCCTTCCATGAAGACTTGCTGACCGGCCGCTGCGACGGTTTGCAACGTCCACTCGCCGGCGGGCAAATCGTGCGCAAAGCTGGCAACTTTGTGGCCGGCTTCCGTGGGCAATTTTTGCAGTGCGTACTGCGTGCCATCGGGGGCGGTGGCTTGGATGCTGGAGACGCCGCTTCCGACCGGAGGCATGCCCCCGGTCACGAACGGTGCCATCTCAAACGCCGCCAAAATGAAGCTGGTGCGATCGTAGGCTTCGTCGATGGTGATGGTTTCAATGGGGGCCACCGTGGTGCCGCTTTGTTGAATCGGTACCGGGCCCAGGCGCCCGTGGAAGAACGTAAGGTCGTGACCGTGGGGAACGCGCACGGTGCCTTCGTAATCGAATCCGTGACGCAGCACCCGGTACGACGCGTATCCGGGCGCCTCGAACTCGGTGATGGCCGCTTGGTCAATGTCGTACGTGTACCGAAGGGTTTGCGCGCCTCCAGCCTCCAGGTAAACGAGGCCGGCTTCTTCGTCATGGTCCGCGACGAGGTGGGTCAACACCTTGTCGGCCCCTTGCCACAGGCTCTCCCAAGTCAGGTCCACCTCAAGGGGGAACTTGAGCGGTTGGAAGAGGAAATCGTGGGCCTCGTAGCCCAAGGTTTGGCTCTTGACGAGGCCAAATCCGGGGAAGTGCATGATCATGGCTTCGTCGTCGAACGACTCCAGCGGCATCCCGACGAGGTAATCCGTGCCTTCTTTGCCGGCGACGACCCGCGTGAACGTGGAAACGTCACCCGTAAAGTGGCTGGTCAACTCAATTTCCCACCACTCGCCCAGCACCCATTGAGGGGGGTCCAGGGATGTTCGCGCGGCGGCCTGCTCCAACGTCCGCGGCAATCCACTGTGCGGTCCAAATGTAGGAACGGCATCCACGGGGGAGTCGTCACTGCCAACCTCTTGGGCCAAGTTGATTGGTTCTTCCTCGACGCATCCGGCGAATGCCAGGCTGGCAAGGAGGGCCGCCAGCAGGATGGGGCGTGCGTGCATTGCCCATGACCTGGCCCACTGGGGTTTAGGTGTTGTTGTGGCGAGCCCTTCAAAGCGCGGCGGCGATGCTCTGGCATGAACGCGTACCGAATGGTGCTGCCTCGAACCGGTGGTCCGGATGTGTTTCGCCGTGAGGATGTGGAGCTTGGCGCCCGGCCGGATGACGCGGTCCGCATCCAGGTGCGTGCATCCGGAATCAATTGGGCGGACATCCAGCAGCGCTTGGGGCTGTACCCGGAAGCGCCGCCCCGGCCCTACGCGCCAGGTTACGAAGTCGCTGGCGATGTCCTCGAAGCGCCGGCGGGTAGCGGGTTCCGCCGCGGCCAATCCGTCGTCGCCGTGACACGCTTCGGCGGCTATGCGTCGGTGATCGACGTGGACGCCAAAGCCTGCGCACGCATGCCCAGCAAGATGAGTTACGAGGAGGCGGCGGCCGTTCCCGTCGTTTGGTTAACGGCCCACGAAGCCCTGCACGAACGCGCGCGGGTTCGCAAAGGCGAATCGGTGCTGGTCCATGGTGGCGCGGGCGGCGTGGGTCTGGCGGCCATTGCTTTGGCCCGCGAGGCCGGCTGCACGGTCTATGCAACAGCGGGCGGTGCTGTGAAGTGCAATTACTTGGAGAAGGAAGCGGGAGTCACCAAGGCCGTGGACCACATGGATGGCCATTGGCTGGAGACGGTGCGCAATGAAATTGGCCCCGTGGACCATGTCCTGGACCCTCTCGGGGGGCAGCATTTGCGCGACAGTTTGCGGGCCCTGAAGCCGGGCGGCCGCGTCATTGCCTACGGTGCGAGTGCCACTGCTGCCAAAGGTCGATTCAGCTTGGTGCAAGCATTGCGGACCGTGGCCAAGATGCGCATCTCCGCCATCGGCATCATGCGCTACAACACCGGCATCGTCGGCCTCAACATGCTGACCGGGATGACCGCGGAACCGGAACGGCTCATGCGCGTTCTGGAGGATGTTCTGAAACGCATGGCCAACGGCAAGCTTCCCGGTCCCGTCGTGGCCGCATCGTTCCCGCTCGAACGCGTCGCCGATGCCCACCGATTCCTTCACGACCGTGCCAACATCGGCAAGGTCGTCTTGACGGTCTAATCGCGGCCAACGAACGGAAGCTCGGGGCGGTCACGGATGGGGGCATCCAGTCGCGCCGCCAGTTCACGGATGGTGTCATTCATCTGGCGAACCAAGTCGTCCAAGATTTCTGGAATGACCTTGCCGGTTCGTTCGTCCATGTACACCTTCTTGTATTCCACGGACAAGGTCAGGACCTTGCTGCCGTAAAGGTGGGCCAGGCGCCGATTGAGGTAGCCACCGTAGAACACGCCGTTCTCTTCGACGAGACATTCCTCGCCGAGGACCGTGTGCCCCTTCAGTTCATTGCTGAACCACTCGAGGGTTTCCCGATTGGAATCGTCAAGCATCAGGTGGCGGGTCCCCAAGTTGATGACGGGCTTGCCATCCGAGCGCCAGTCCGTGTACTCCTTGCGCTGGTAATTGTACGAATGGAAATCGAAGACCACCGCGTGGCCGAAGCGCTCAATGGAATCTTCCACGGCGCAGTCCATCATGGTGTGGAACTCGTACCATTTCTCCAGGCTGAATTCCTTCTCGTACTGGTTCAGGTTCTCTTTCCAAGTGTCCAAGCCCCAAGCCAAGCTGGGCTTGGTGTACAGCGTCGTGTCCGGTGGCCGGTTGAGGTCCAATTCAAACCGTGACTGGTTGGGTGTGACGGTGTGCTGGAGAAGGCCCAGGAACCGATGCGTCTCCGGATCCTCTTCGTAGTAACGTTCCTCGGGAGACAGCTTGAGCTTCGGTTGCAGGTCTTCACGGATGGCGGACGAATAGTGAACTGCCGTGCCAATCAACGGCGTGCTGGCATCGTAGATGACGGTCGTCGAATCAAATTCGGAAACATCGCGAAATGGCCGGCCTTCGCGCAGGCGACGCCGGTAGTCGCGGGGGTAGAGCCCGCCGGTGCTGACCGGCACACGGCTCGGTGGCGGTGCATTGCGGCTGGGTGGTCGTCCGGCACTGATGTCGTCCGGCACCGATTGATCCGTTGCTTGCTGCGCCATCGCAGATTAGTCCTCGTCCCTTTCCAACGTCATCGTCGCCGTCATCCCGCCACCGTATGAGACATTGATGACGTTCTTCACACTTAGACGTGAGTAGCTGCCGGCGTATTTTCCGCCGAAAGCCAAGGGGTTGATGTTGACGTTGAGGAGCCTCATTTGCACATTGTCGCCTTCCACCTCGGGGAACAATTCCTTCGGGATTTTGACCAGCTCTTGGACGATCCATGCATTACCGCCGATGTGCTGGTCCACCAAGTCGCGCCATTGCTCCTCCGTGGTTTCGAAGCCAAGGAATACATCCTTGCCGCCGTAGCTTTGCGCCGCTTTGAGCACGAGCAAGTCCCGGTTATCCAGAACGAAGTCACGAAGGTTCACTTGGAAGCCGTGGAACTCCACCTTGTCATCGCGCAGGATTTCTGTCCACGGCACAAACCGGCGAACCGCGTCCCGTTGCAATTGGGAAAGTTGGGCCATGATTTCCGGGCGCCGGATGGCGGCCAGGATTTTCTTGTTGCCGACGATGACGCTGCGGGGGCTGTTGGCCATGCAGACTTTCCCGGCCTTGTATGCCTCTGCCATGGGCTTTGCCTCGGGCTCCGAGACCAATTCTTTGACAATGACGCGCTTGTAGATGAGGTCCACGCGGCGGTCGTTGAAGTAGAGGCCATCTTCTTTTTCGACCAAATCGCGCGGGTCCGCAAAGTCCGCGTCGAGGCCGGTGTCGCGCAAATGGCGGATTGTGATTTCGATGTCTGGAATGGTTCCCACATCGCGCCAATCGGATACAATGACATACGGGCTTTCGGGCCGATCGGGCTTGTCATGGCGCCATTCCGTGTAGCATTCGCGCAGGGTTTCGCCCAGGTGCAAGAGCCGGTTGCGGTTGCTGACGTTGTATGCTTCCGTCATGCCGGTGCGGTCAAAGAAGTCCAGGAAGGCGCTGTGGATGGTGTCCGCGTACCCGGTTCCGCCAGGTGAATCGCAGTTGAATTCCAGGAACTTCAGGTCCATGTCGTGCAGGAATGCATCAAACCGGGCCACTTGGATGGCGTGCGAATATCCTGGGTCGGCTTTGTAGAGGGCCAGCTCCTCATCCGTCACGCCCCAGTCTTGCTGCAGGCTCTCATCTTCGAGCCAGAGGGTCACGAATTTTTCGAGGGCGGCATGGATGCGACTCAGCCCCGTTTGCAGCAACTTGCGCTGGCTTGGGCTGATGAAGTGAGGCTTGATGGGCACCGGAATCGGGGCTCCGTCGTAGAGGGCTCCCTTTGCGGCGCAATAGGCGTTGATGGACGACAATTGCTCCGCCGCCCATTTCGGGTCATTGGCCAGGCGGACCATGTAGTCCATGTTGGCGCGTTGTACGGCCTCAATCATGCAAGCATTCCACCACGTTGCTCCTTGGTC
>JBFJWV010000018.1:0-10635 GCA_041623515.1 Thermoplasmatota archaeon
GGGCGTTGGCCCTGCCACAGCCGACAAACTCAAGGAAGCGGGCTTCGACGAACTGATGAGCATCGCCGTCGCCAGCCCAAGCGACCTGGCCGAACGATGCGACATCGGCGAAGGCGTGGCCCAGAAGATCATCAACAGCGCACGCACCCTCGCGGATGTGGGAGGCTTCGAAACCGGTGTTGAAGTCCTTGAACGCCGCAAAACGGTCAACAAGATTCACACGGGGTCGCAAGCGTTCGACGAGTTGATGGGCGGCGGCATTGAAACCCAATCCATCACGGAATTCTATGGTGAATTCGGCTCTTGCAAAACCCAATTCGCCCATCAAATCTGTGTCAACGTCCAACGCAGCGCCGAAGACGGTGGCCTGGACGGCCACGCGCTCTACATTGACACGGAGAACACATTCCGGCCCGAACGCATCACGCAAATGGCCGAAGCGTACGGAATGGACCCCGAGGAAACCTTGTCCAAGATCCACGTCGCTCGTGCATTCAACAGCAACCACCAGATGCTTCTGGCCGAACGCGCCAACGATGTGTGCCGCCAGTTCCCCATCAAGGTCATCGTTGTGGACAGCCTGACGGCTCACTTCCGAGCCGAGTTCGTGGGCCGTGGTACGCTGGCGGAGCGCCAGCAGAAGTTGAACCGCCACATGCACGACTTGCAGCGCCTGGGCAGCCTGCACAACGCGGCCATCATTGTCACCAACCAAGTCAGCGCCAAGCCGGACGCGTTCTTCGGTGACCCCACCCGGGCCATTGGTGGCCACATTGTCGGCCACACCAGCACCTTCCGCATCTATCTGCGCAAGTCGAAGGGGGGCAAGCGCATTTGCCGCCTCATCGACTCGCCGCATTTGCCCGAAGGTGAAGCGGTTGTGACCGTTTCCGAGCAGGGCATCCGCGACTGATTCCCGCAAAAGCAACGGAATCCTTCTCAACCCCCTTGTCCCCTCTCCACTTCATGGCGTACCAGCATGATGGCTACACGCTGCACGCGCGCACCGTGGTGTTGCGCGGCGGCCACGAGCAAACCATCTACTTCTTTTCGAAGCGCCAGCCCATCAGCGGCGAACCCGTCGCCAAGCTTCCTGAGGGCTATGACGTGGCCACCAACAAGCGCACCGGACTGCCGTACCTGCGCAAGTTGGCCTGATTACACTTTTCAACAAGGGATGGTGGGCACAATCCATGGAGCCCGATGACATCTGTCCCGAATGCGGCGACGAAGAGCATCAGGTCCTCAAGGAATCGCCCAACAACATCACGGCGAAATGCGACCAATGCCACCACGTGTGGTCCTGGTCGCCTCGACGCAGCCGCGTCATCCAAGTGAACACAGTCGTCAGCTCCGGCGACCAATCCTGGAACGTGAGCGTGCCAACGCCCGACAACGAACTCATCTCCGTCGGAGACGAATTCGAATTGGACGGCCACCGGATGCTTGTCACCAGCGTGGAAATCGACGGCCAACAACTGCCCCCCAGCGCGAAGGCATCCGACGTGCGCACCTTGTTCGCCAAAGTCTTCGACACGGTCCCGCTGAAGCTATCGGTCAACGAGAAGGACAAGACCCGCAGCTACCGCATCGATGTGGACCCTGACATGGAGGTGCCGATTGGATTGGTGCTGGATGTCCAAGGCGTGCGCCTCGCCATCAAGACCCTCAAGTCCGACCAAAACCGGACCCTGCACAAGGGGTTCCTGTTTGCGCGCAACATCGTGCGTGCCTTTTGCGATCCCGCTCCGGCCAAGGCGAAGCCCGGCAGCATCATCGGAACCCGCCCACGGGGCGCTCCAGCGGAAGCAAAAGGTGCCCCGCCCGCCAAGCGCATCAAGGGGCCACGGGGCCAGCGGTCCCCGAAACGCTCATAATGCCGGTCAGGTGGCCGACGGCCATGAGCGAAAGTCTGTGCCACATTGAAATCGTGAAGGAAGGTCATTTCTTCATCGGCCGGACCGAGACCGAAGCCGGCGAGAAGGAATACCGAAACACGGTGTTCGAGGATCTCCTCATGGAGATGCTCATGACCTTGCAAGAGCAAGTCGTCGACCTGTAAGGCGACCCACCACCCACCAAGCGTTTGCCCAGCGGCAGCTCCGCTTCGTGGTTGAACAAACAAAAGGGAAGGAGAAAGGGAAGAAGGCGCGACTGGAGCCGCTTTCGGTGCTTATTGGCGGCGCTTTTCAGCTTGAACTTCCGCCTTCCAAATCAGGCGGTCCTTCTTGCGGCGTCCACTCTTGCGAACCGACGGGCGCACGTGCTCGGCACCCTTGCCCTTGGCGCGGAGGCCACGGTGCTTTTGGCCGGCACTGGTCTTGCCACGGAGAACCCGGTTGGTGGCGGGCTTCGTGCAAATCCATCCGAGGTCCTTGTCGGAGCGGATGGCGGGGTGGAACGGGTCCACCATGATGACTTCGTAGTAGTGCTGCTTGCCGTCCGCACCAACCCAGTACGAGTTGAGAACTTCCAGGTTGGGGAAGCGCTTGGCGGCGCGCTGCTCAGCGATGACCTTGGTGTTCTGGGACATCGTGATTTTCTTGACGCCCATCTTGTTGGGCACGCGGCCACCGTTCGGGCGGACCTTGCGCAGGCCACCGCGGCGAACGCGGGCGCGGACCACAACGACGCCCTGCTTGGCCTTGTAACCAAGGTTGCGGGCGCGGTCCAGGCGGAGGGGCTTGTCAACGCGGACGAAGCTCTCGCCAGCGCGCCATTCGACAAGGCGCTCCCAGTTGGTCGTACCGAAGCTCGTGTCGGGCTTCTTCCAGGCTTCACCGATGTAGTGGTATGCAGATTTGCTCATGCGTGATCACCTCACGTCTTGCGGATTCACCCAAGCGGGCACATCTCCGCCACAGGGAATGTCCCCTGTGCAATCGACGCCGACTTGCATCTCCTATAAAAAGACGGGTGGCGGGCGGGGGATTTCTCCAGCCTGCAGTCGCCCATTGCGACCCCCTCCTTTTTCACCGGAAGTGCACATGTTCGGTTGGTCGGAATGCAGGTTGTGGACGGAGGGCCCCTTGACGGGCCCCATGAAACGCTGATTCAAACGCTATGGAACTTGCCGGGCGAAGGCCCTGGAGGCTACTGCGTTCGCAAAGAAGACGAACTGGACATCATGCACTGGGGACAAGTCCGAGAGCATGTGACCAACATCGCCTCGGCACTGGTCAAGGTTGGCATCCGCAAGGGCGACCGCGTGGCCATCCTCGCCGAAACCTCGCGCGAGTGGAAATTGGTCGACCACGCCATCCACGCCGCAGGTGGCATCGTTGTTCCGATCTACCCCACCTTGCCACCCGACCTGGTGGCTCACATCATGAAGGACTCCGGCGCCAAGGCCGTGTTCGTCCAGAACAACGAGCAGCGCAAGAAGCTGCCCAACAAGGACATCCCAACATGGTGCTTCGAAACCACTCGCGGTGTCACCAACATCAAGAAAATCCCCAAGGCCGACAACCCCGCCGCAATCAAGAAACGCGTTGCCAGCACCAAGCTGGATCACCCCGCCTTGCTGATTTACACCTCCGGCACAACAGGCGTCCCGAAGGGCGTCCTGCTGAGCCACCGCAATTTGGCGGGCGACTCCGCCGGCGCAGTGCAAAGCCTCTCGCTGGACCAGATTGATGACCCGAGCCTGGTGGCATTCCTGCCGCTGGCCCACATTGCGGGGTACGTGAGCCTCGCGGCATTGACCTCCATCAACGCACGGCTCCTGTTCAGTCGGCCGGACCGCATGGCGGCCGACCTCAACTGGTTCCGACCCACCATTGCCTTGGCAGTGCCCCGGCTCTGGGAACGCATTGTGCGCAAGGTCGAAGACACCGTGGCCACCGGTTCGCCGGTCAAACAACTGCTCTTTGCGCGCGCCAAGAAAGTCGCCATCGCAGCCGGCAAATCCATGGAAGACGGCGGCCGCATACCTGCAGGCCTTGCCATCCGACACGGCTTCTATGACAAACTCATCTACTCCAAGCTCCGCGACAAGCTTGGCTTCGACCGCCTGAAGGTGGGCATCACTGGCGCAGCCGCCGTGCGCGCCGACTTGCTCTGGTTCCTGCAAGGAATCGGCTTGCCAATCGTCGAGGGCTACGGCATGACGGAATCGTCCGCGCTGACGAGTGCAACCCGACCCGACCGGTGGCGCGGCGGCACCGTGGGAACGCCATTGCCGGGCAGCAAGATTGCCCTCGATGACGACGGAGAGATTCTCATCGGCGGCGTCGGCGTCTTCCAGGAGTACTGGAAGCTACCGAAGGAAACGGCCGAAACTCGCGTCATGATTGATGGTGAGCCCTGGGTGCGCAGCGGCGACATCGGAATCTTGGACGACGACAATTGCCTGCGCATCGTGGACCGCAAGAAGGAGCTGGAAGTTCTTGACACGGGCAAGATGATTGCACCCGTGCGCGTGGAGGAATTGCTGAAGGCCGAAACGCCATTGGTCGAGGATTCATGCCTCATCGGCACCGGGCGCAAGTACGCCGGCATGCTCATTCAGCCGGCGTACGATGCCCTGATTGCTTTCGGCGAAAAATCCGGCATCAAGCCGCGCGCGGAATCCATCATCCGCCGGGCCGCTCCGACGGGAGAAATACAGACCTACTCCATCGAAGATGAGGAATTCCTCGAGCACCCGAAAATTCGGGCCGCCTTCGAGAAAGCACTGGCGTCGCTCAACAAGCGGGTCGCCGACTACGAGCGAGTGCGTACGTTCCGCCTCATCCCCCATGCCTTTACCGTGGAGCGGGATGAACTGACGCCGAGCTTCAAGAAGCGCCGCCGAGACATCATTGCCCACTACCGAGACAAGGTGGAAGCGCTCTTCGGCGGCCACTCCAACGACAGCACCGCCTAGGTGTTGGCGGCGATCTTGATGACGTCACCCGCAGCCAACTCGTGATCCGCGCCAACCGCCCGCTTGCTGCGGCAATCAATGCCGCGCACAAAGTGGTCCCCCAGGTCCGTGTGCACCCGGTACGCCAGGTCCTTGGCGGTGGTGCCCACGGGCACGAGGTGGCAATCAGGCAACACGCGCCCTTCCTTGTCCGTTAGCTTGCCTTCGTCCTCGACGGGGAACACAGGGATTTGGTTGAGCAGGTTGAATGCCGCGGCCTCCAGCGCGGCATGCAATCCGGTGGCGCCAAACCGCTTCAGCACCTTGGACTGGATGTAATCCAGGCCTTGCCGCTGGGCATCGCTGAGTTGGTCCGACGGGGTGAACTCGCTCGCGCCTGGCGCGTACGCAATGGCCTGTTGGGCCGCAGCGCGGCTGAGGGCCAATTCAGCTTGGGCACTCATGGCCATGCTTCCCGGTACCGCGTCCAGCAGGGATTGCAGGGCTTCGGCTTCGCATCGGTCCGCCTTGTTCCATGCCACAAGGATGGGCTTCGAACGTCGTCGCACGGCTTGCGCAAGATGGGTCAGGGCATCGTCGGGCCAATCCACGGGAGCTGCGCCAGCCAACTCCGCATCGCGCACCGCGTGCGCTGCAACGGCTTCGGAGACGCCGATGCCCGACAGCCGTTCCGCAATGGCCACCTCCACCTTCCGGTGTTCCTGTTGGACCCGCCGGGCCAATCGGTCCCACCCGTCCCGAAGAATTCCTTCAATCCACGCGTCAATCTCGCGTTCCAAGAATGCCACGTCTGCAAGGGGGTCGTGGCCCTTGATGCCGGGGTTGCCTTCCGCATCGGTGGTGCCGCTGGCATCCACCACATGAATCAGGGCGTCGGCTTGCGCCAAATCACCAAGGAACTTGTTGCCCAGCCCACGTCCTTCATGGGCCCCCGGCACCAGCCCGGCAACGTCGATGACCTCGACGGGAACGTAACGTGTCGGTCCAATCACGCGGCCGGTACGCGGTGTGGACACCACGCCGAACTCTTCACCCGGATCGTCGACGCGGACGAAGGCCATGCCGCGGTTGGCATCAATGGTCGTAAACGGGTAGTCGCCAATGTCCGCCTCGGCCAGGGTTGCCGCCGACCAAAACGTGGACTTTCCCACATTGGGCTTGCCGACGAGACCAATCTTCACAGGCGGGGCAGCAGGGGGGCCCTGAAATCGCTGATGGTTAAGCCAGCGCCGGGTCCACCGGGCCCACCGCGTCCAACGTCTCGAGTGCCGAACTGGCGAAGTACCGGTTGGATTGGAGGCTGCGCTGTTCTTCGAGCAGACCTTCCTCAATGAGCGGGGTCACGCTGCTGCGGAAGGTCTTGCGAGAGACGGACAGAGCCTTGCAAATTTCCACTTGGCGGGCGCCCGGGTGATCGCGAATGAAGGCAGCGATTTCGCCCCGTCGTCCATGGGTGACCAAAGACAGCAAGCGGGCCTTGGTTGGGTCCACGCCTTGGGGGAAGAAGCGGCGTTCACGCCCGACTTCCACGGTGGCCACCAATTCGGCTTTGCGCAGGAGTCCAAGATGGTATTGCACCGTTCCCCAGGACTCATCCACTTCGCGGGTCAATTCGCTTGCGTGGATGCCAGGACTTTCTTGGATGATGTCCAGCAAACGCTGGCGAGTGGGTTGATTCCGAATGCGCCTGCGGTCGGCTGTTGGGCCCGTCACGCGGGGGAGGGCCATGCACATTGCAAGAACGGTCCGCATCATGCGTACGCGTCGTTCCCGCGCGCGGCAGACCGCGGCGCGCGGCCGAGGCGTTCAGAGACATCAACTTCCAGCGAAGGTGTGCGGCGCACCGCCTCTTGAAGGTGAATGAAGGCAATGTCACGGTCCTTGAGGTCCAAGTGAGCAAGGCCCAAGATGTAGTGCAGCACCCCATCCTCTGGTTTGCGCTGTTCGATGCGAGCCGAAATTTCGCTGACCACCTTGTGCGGCTTGCCGGCGCGCGATAGGGCCACGGCGCGAGCAACGGCTGCATCTTCGTTGTCCGGGTCGCGTCGCTGCAAAGAGCGGGCCATGCGAGCCGCGCGGGGATAGCGCCCGGCATCCAGTGCCTTCTCCACGTCGTCCATGGTTGCCCTGCGTAGGCGCACCGCCTGCAAGGCCGCCACGGCAAGCAAGGCCACCAGGCTGGCTAGGCCAAAGACACCAAGGCCAACCGCAGCGACCTGCTCCGGCGCCGAAGCAAAGGTGGTGGCAAAGAATGTGGGGTCTTCTTGCGTCACGCGAACCCCCAGCATGTCACCGGGGGCGGATTTGAGAACGACGGTGTGCTCGGTGGCGAGCTGGACGGTTTCATGGTCCAACTCGAGATCCTTGTAGAATCCGGTGGCATCGGTGAGCTTGACCAGCCCACCGGGCGAAACGCTTTGGCTGCCACCGGCCCAATCCAAGTTGCCTCCGAAGTCCGTGGTCCAGAACGTGATTTTCGCGTCCGTCAGCTTGAGGTCGAGCATGCGCATGGTTTCGTCGCGCAGGACGCCTTCGGGCGCGCGATCCTGGGTGTCCGACTTGGACCGGAGCGCGGTTCCATCGTCGGTCCCGAGGTTGATTCCCATCATTTGCAAGTGGAAGTCACCTTCCAAGTGAACCTGGAAAGAAGTGGCTTGGGAATGGGAGATGACCAGCGGCCCGGGAACGGTTTCGTAGTGGAACCCGAGGTACCCTTCGCTGTCGGTTGCGCCGTCGCAGGATGCGGATTCCTCATCCGCGATGCCGCCACCGCAAACCATGGCCTGGGAGCCGTGGCGCGACGTGAAGTCGCCCAGGTCGCCCGACATGTGGGTGTCGTGCAGGGCACGCAAAATGAAACGGAAGTTGTCTTCGAACTCGAAGGAAGAAAGGGCCACGTCCGCCAGGTGAACATCGACCCATTGGGGTTCTTCCGAGTCCACGTCCACGTTGGGATTGGGTGGGGATTCCAAATCGCCGGGCAAGTCCCCCGGCGCCGGCGCGCGTGCCTTGGTGGTGGTGGCACTGCCTTCTCGACCTGCCACCTCGGCGGCCTCAATGTGCATCGAGAAGTCGGACGTTTCGAGGCGCGGGTTTTCCCACAGGTACAGCAAATCGGCGCTGGATTCAACGGCGCCAGCTTGGAAGTCGGCCGACGCGGCAGTCAGCTCCGCATGGGTACGGGCTGCTGCAACGGGCGTTGCGAGCAGGAGAACGGCAAGAACCGAGAAAATGGCGGCGAAGGTTCGTTTCGCGCGGCGCATCTATCCCCCGTCTTCTTCCTCAGAGTTGGACCTGCTGCCGATGTCAAGGACTTCCTGCAAGTATGCACGGAAGCAGCCATCGGGATCAACGATGTAGCGGTTCAGCACGCCACCGGAGTGATTTTCACGGTAGACATCGCAATCTCCGCCTCCGTTGCCACTGACTCCTCCGGATGCCTGTTGGCCATCGCCTTCGTCGGCCGATGCACTCGGCACGAGCATGAAAGCGAAGGCGAGCACCACAACCAATGCGCGCTTCATGAACATCCCGGCTGAGTTCTGAGAGTATGTAAAGACCTATCCGACGTTCCCTTTTTGACGAGAAGGCCCGCCAACAGTGGAATTTCGGCAATTGGGATACGCCGCTCAGGGGTTTATTCCGGACCGAGGATTGTCAAGTTCACAGGCAGGGTCGCCACCGCACCCTTCGGGGCGCGAACCACCACCTGACAGCGAACCCACCCTTGGCGGCCCTGCCCGTGCTTTTTGGCTGTCCGCAGCTATTCTTCGCTGCGCTCGAGGACGCGGACGTTCTCGCCCTTGACCGTGATGGGAATCGGGACCATGGAATCGATGAGCTCGACGGTGATTTCCTCGCGGGCATCGTCCACGCGCGTCACCTTCGCCTTCTCGCCCCGGAACGGACCGCTGACCAGTTCGACAATGTCGCCTTCAGCAATCTTGGCCACGGCGCTGACCGGCGTCAGGAAGTGCTCGATTTCCGCAAACGGCGTTTCGACGGGCTTGCGCTCCGTGATGATCTTGCCGCGGCGGTCCTTCATGAAGTTGCCTTCATCGTCGCGGACTTCCATGTTGGCGGCCACCAGGCTGCGGGCGTAGGAAACGCCGCGAATGCCCTTCTCCAGGGCCATGATGTCCGTGGTTTCCACGAAGACGTAGCCGCGCAGTTCTTGCGGGCTGAGGATACTGAGAACGGGCAGGCCGAACTTGCGGCTCTTGTTGGTGAGGGTCTCGGCGACGCGGCGCTCTTGACCGACTTGGGTCTTGAGGCAGACAATCTTGGTTTCTGCCTTCCACTTGGATTCGTCAATTTCCTTGCCCGTGAAGAGGGGTTCCTCTTCGGCTTCCGCCGCAGGCTTCTCCTCTTCCGGCGCCTTCGCTGGCTCGTCTTCCGGTGTGGGCAGGATTCCAAGACCTTCTTCGTCGTGCATTGTCACACCTGCTCCCGCTGGGACAGAAACATACCCAAAAGGAGCAAGAGCGGCCGACTTGGGGACCCTATATCAAGCTTGGCGCAGGCCCTACGTGGCGCCGACGATGCGCTGGAGCCACGTCATGAACAGGAAAACGGCGAAGCCAATTCCCCCGACAACCGCAATGCCCACCAGGACAATGTTGGACGTTTGGCGGAACTCGGCGGGCTCCGGCTTCTTGGCCATGCGCAACACACGGGCGTACTTGCCCTTGCCCAAGCTTCCGAGTTTCTTCTCGACTTTCCTCTGGGCGTCCCAGGATTTGTCGAGGAAAGAGCGGTCACTCATTGGCGCGGCCCACTTGGGTACCGTTGATAAGAGGTGTGGTGACGGGCAAGGCCATCGGAACCGTCAAGGGCCCGACCTCTCGTGGAGCGCCCATGCGCGCAACCGTTGCCCTGCTGTTGATTGCCCTGAGCCTCGCCGGCTGCGCCGACGGCCCCGAAGGGTCCGGCGGGACAACGGCCTTCCCGCTGGACGTGTATCGTTTCCAATACGAAGGATCGGACCACTACGTGCAGGGAGTCGAACACGGTTGGTTGCTGCGGGTGCACAACCCCACGAATTCGACGCAAACCGTGACCGCCATTCCATCCGGCATCGCCGCCGGACACATCGGACCCATCGCGGCGACGGGCGGCGACGCAGGACGCACCGCCTGGCTGCCCGGTCGGGTCGATGACAACCAATTTGGGCCGCCTCTGGTGCTTGCCCCCAACGCATCCGGGTTGTTCATGGCCAAGGTGGAAAGCTACGTGGCGCCCCCTGAAGGTACCGCCACCACGGTTGGCGTGCGGCTCCTGGCCTTGGCCGCTGACGCCGTCGGCGATGCGACCACCCAACACACGTTGTCCTGGCAAGTGCAACCGTCCCCTGCAAGTGGCCAGCCCGTGGTTGCAGGCGACCATGTGCAGACGGTCACCGTCGGTGTCTGGACCAATGGCACGAGCTTCTACAGCAACGCGGCCGGCGCGTTGCAAGACCCGTCGTTTCCCCACGGCGAGGGCTGGACCAGCGCATCGGACGAAACCGCGCCATTGACCGTGTATGTGTACGACCAAAGCGGCGATGAGCAGCCAGCGGCGTCCCAGGATGCGTGCTACTTCCCCACCATTCCGGGTTACAACAGCCTGCTCAAGATGCAAGCCGAAGGAAGCACCAACGTGGCGCTGCTGCAACCGGAGGCGGCGTACACCCGCGAGGAGCGCATGGGCCACCGATTGTACGGCGATGCATTGGTTTTCCTCAACACCGTGGTCGTGCACGACGGCGCAACCGGACCCGCCGATGA
>JBFJWV010000019.1:0-10545 GCA_041623515.1 Thermoplasmatota archaeon
CCAACCGGCCCGCCACCACGTCCACACAGGGTGTCTTGAAAGAAATGGAAGAGCGGGTCGGCTTGGCAGGCTTCTTGCCCGAGCTCACCGAAGTGGCGCTGGCTTAGCGGCGCCGCAGAACCAGGGCAGCAAGGGCCAGGGCAAGGAGGGCAAGTCCTCCAGCCATTGGCGTGTCCTTCTGCGAAGACTCCTCGGGGGCATCGGATTCGTCATCGCTGGCGTCCGGCGCGTCCATCTCGTCATCGACGACGGGATCCTCGTCGGTTTCTTGCGGCGGCTCCGCGACCGGTTCGGGTGTTTCCTCGTCATCCATGGCGGGTGGGTTCACAGGAGCCGGGTCCGGCGCGTACCACGGGGCCAGCACGAAACTGGGCGCGGCCTGCGAGCCGTATTCCAACGTGGCGATGCCCAAGGGGATGCCGCTGCTGCCGGGCTCCATGAACACACCAAGTGCCAGGACGTAATCCGACGGCACGACGCGGTCAATGTATCCAAACCCGAACATGACTGGCGGTTCTTTTGTCGCGTTGGCGACAAAACCCGTCACGTTGAGCACCGCTTGCTCTGCGGATGCGTTGGGAGCCAACCACGCGGCCGCGGGCGGCACATCGTCCTCGTCAAGAAGCAGCGAGTGGGATGCATGGGCAATCATGGTGCGCGAACCGTTGGGAGCGACGATGTACAACGCCGCCGACAAGTTGGCGTCGGCCGCGACCGCGTCACCAATCCAAACACCCGCAATGGAACTTCCACGCAGGCGCTCCAAACTGGCAGCGGGGAAATCAAACAGGGCCGATGGCGCATCCGCGTCGCTGTACGCGATGGCGCGCTGCGAAGTGGAGGCGTTGTCACCTGGAGGAATCGTGGTCGCTTCCCCGGCTTCGGTGGGGCCTGCGTCCGTGTCTTGCAGGTAATAGATGGCCGGCTGGGGAGCCGCCAAGGCTGCCGGAGCAAGAGCCAGCAGGCTAACGACGATGAGGATGGATGCGCCACGCATAGGGCCGGAATGTGGCCACCGCAGTACTTGAACACGCGTCGAAGGCCGATATTCCCCGGTCCGGGTCCCCCATCTGGACGAACCCTTTTGACGGCCCTTCAGGTTGGGCGCCCTGTGAGTGCCCCGCAAGCCGCCGTCGCGGCAACGGACGAGGCTGGAAAACGCGTGTACGCCTTCGAAGAAGGCAACGCCGAAATGAAGGCCATCCTCGGAGGCAAAGGCGCCAATCTCGCGGAAATGGCCCGCATTGGGTTGCCGGTCCCGCATGGCTTTACCATCACGGCGCAAGAGTGCATCCGTTACGGCCAGGTGGGGGCCATCGACGATGCCCTGCGCAACGACATCCTGCAAGCCCTGCAGGGGCTGGAGCAGCGAGCCGGCGCCAAGTTTGGGGATTCCCAAAACCCACTGCTTGTCAGCGTGCGGTCGGGCGCGCAAATCAGCATGCCTGGCATGATGGACACGGTGCTCAACCTGGGCCTGAACGACGAGACGGTCGAAGGGTTGGCGGCCGCCACCGGAGATGCACGGTTTGCGTACGACTGCTACCGCCGGTTCCTCACCATGTTTGGTGACGTGGTCCTGGGCTTGGAGCACAAGGACTTCGAGGACATCTACCAGGCCGTCAAGACCGAGCAAGGCCAACAGCGCGGCCAGAATCTCTCACCGGACGCCATGCGTGACATGGTGGCTCGCATGAAGGCACACATCGAAGGTGCAACGGGTGCGCCCTTTGCCCAAGACCCCGTGGAGCAATTGATGTTGGCCGTGAAGGCGGTCTTTGATTCCTGGGACACCCGCCGCGCCATCACGTACCGACGCCTCAACGGCATCCCCGATGACATGGGCACCGCCGTCAATGTGCAGATGATGGTGTTTGGTAACATGGGCGACGACTGCGCCACCGGCGTCGCCTTCACACGGGACCCCAGCACCGGGGAGCACAAGTTCTTTGGGGAATTCCTGCAAAATGCCCAGGGTGAGGACGTGGTTGCTGGCATTCGAACGCCCCAGCCTGTCGAAGAGATGGCCAAGATTCTACCGGAAGCTTACGAGCAATTGGTGGACATCGCGAAGAAGCTGGAAACCCACTACCACGATATGCAGGACCTGGAGTTCACGGTCATGCGCAGCAAGTTGTGGATGCTGCAGACCCGCGTCGGTAAGCGCACCGGCTTGGCGGCCGTGCAGATTGCCCTCGATATGCTGGACGAAGGCATTCTGACGGAGCACGAAGCGATGCTCCGGGTGCAACCCGATCAACTCAACCAACTGCTGCGGCCCGTGTTTGACCCGAAGGAAAAAGCCGCCGCGAGCAGCCAAGTGGTGGCCAAGGGACTCAACGCGGGTCCCGGGGCCGCCAGCGGCCGCGTCGTATTCTCAGCCGACGACGCCGTGGAATGGAAAAAGCGCGGCGAAACCGTCATCCTCGTGCGGGAAGAAACCAGTCCAGAAGACATCCATGGCATGGACGCCAGCGAGGGCTTCCTGACGGCCCGTGGTGGCATGACGAGCCACGCCGCCCTTGTGGCACGCCAAATGGGCAAGGTGTGTGTGGCCGGCTGCCACGATTTGCGCATCGATTACGGCGCCAAGGCACTCGGCGCAGGGGACCAAGTCATCCGCGAAGGCGACTGGCTCAGTCTTGACGGGTTCACCGGCGAAGTCATCGCCGGCCAGCTCACGACGCTCCCGAGCGAAGTGGTGCAGGTTCTGGTGGACAAGTCGTTGGACGCCAAGGATGCACCAACATTCCAGATGTTTGACCGGCTGCTCAAGATTGCGGACGGCGTCCGTACCATGAAGGTCCGTGCCAACGCGGACCAACCCGATCAAGCCGAAGCAAGCATTGCCCTGGGTGCCGAAGGCATTGGCCTTTGCCGCACGGAGCACATGTTCTTTGGACCGGGCAAAATCGAGCACGTCCGTGAGATGATTCTCGCCAAGAACGAGAAGTACCGCCGGCGGGCCCTGGAAAAGCTCCTGCCCATCCAACGCAAAGATTTCGAAGGCCTGTTCCGGGCGATGGGCGACCGCCCGGTCACCATTCGCCTCCTGGACCCTCCGCTACACGAGTTCCTTCCGCACGAAGAAAAAGAGCAGCGGGAACTGGCGTTGATGATGAATCTCAGTCACGAACAGGTGATGGAACGCATCGACGCCTTGCGCGAAAGCAACCCCATGCTGGGTCACCGCGGCTGCCGCCTCGGTATCACGTACCCCGAAATCACGGAAATGCAGGCACGCGCCATCTTGGAGGCCGCGGTGACGGTTTCGAAGGAGGGCATCAAGGTCCAGCCCGAAATCATGATTCCCATCGTCGGCCACGCCACCGAGTTCAACCACCAAGAAGCGGTGGTGCGCCGGGTGGCCGATCAAGTCTTGGCGGACGCGGACAGCGCCGTCGAATACCTCGTCGGAACCATGATCGAATTGCCCCGCGCCGCGTTGACGGCCGACGAAATTGCGCAAAATGCCGAGTTCTTCAGCTTCGGCACGAACGACTTGACGCAAACCACGTTGGGTGTCAGCCGGGACGACGCAGGGGGCTTCCTGACCCATTACCAGGAAAACAGCTTGATTCCGTACGACCCGTTCCAAACCATTGATTTCAGTGGCGTGGGCCAGTTGGTTACCATGGGCGTCGAAAAGGGTCGGTCCGTCCGACCTGAACTGAAGGTCGGCATTTGCGGCGAGCACGGAGGCGACCCCCAATCCGTGGAGTTCTGCCACCGAGCGGGCCTCGATTACGTCAGTTGCAGTCCGTACCGGTTGCCCATTGCCCGCTTGGCCGCCGCCCACGCCGCCCTGGGTGACTGATGGCGAGCATTCAGGATGCGCGACGGCTGAGTGCTGTGGTGCTTGGTGGCACACTGCTGGTGCTGCTATGGTACCTGTTCCTGCGCTTGCAGGCAAGCGCTGATTTCCGCTGGTTCCTGCCCGAGCGGGCCCTCGAAAGCATGACGCTGTCCGCGTGGACCTGGGTGACGTTTGGTTTCATGGGTTTCCTGGCGCTCGCCGCCGGCTTCATGATTTACGCCATTCCAGTCAACAAGGAAACGGGGCGTGCCAAGGGCGCTCTGCGGCAGGTGCAGTGCCAAGCGTGCCGGGCCGTGTTTCGTGTGACCGATCACGGTGAGCGGCCCCTGACGCACGTCTGCCCCAGTTGCAGCGCGTATGGCGTCTATGATTCCAGCATCCCGCCCGTCGGCGAGCCGCCGGTGGCGACGCGCATCCGCGCCGTCAAGAGGCTCGAGCTCACGTGCAAGAAATGCGAGTACGAATTCCAAGTCACGGACACGGGTGCGCGGCCATTGCGGGTCCAGTGCCCGTCATGCACGGCCGTTGGCCGGATTCACTGAGACGCTACTCCAAGGTCGCGTGGCGTTCACGCATTTCCTGCTCGGAGGTGCCCAGGCGCTGCATCAGGAACGCGACGATGCCGTCAAAGAACAGCCAAGCCGCCGTTTCAAACAGCGTGCCCAATGGGGCGTACTTGGCGCGATCGCCGTTCGTGTCCTTTGGCACCAAGGGGATGACCACGTGGGCCAGGTTGGCGACTTCGCTCTCGGGCTCCGCCGTCACGGCCACCACGCGGGCGCCGATGCGGCGGCCAAGTTCTGCCGTCATCACGACCGGGTACGTGGTACCTGACCCGCTGACGCAAATGACAACGTCGTCCTTCTGCACAGGTGCTGTGATGGTTTCTCCCACCACGAAGGTCTGGTAGCCCAAGTGCATGAGGCGCACGGCAAAGGCACGGGCAACGAAGCCGCTGCGTCCGCGCCCGTACAGGAACACGCGGCGCGCCGGCTCCAGGGCCTGGATGAAATCCTCAAGGCGTTCATCGGGAATGTCCAGCGCTTCGCCGGTGGCCTTCTGAATGTAATCCAAAGGCTCCCGGAGGTCCATGCTACCGGGCGTTCCGGAGCAAGGGCACGCCGTTCTGGTTGTACCCGACTTCCTTGTCCTCAGGGACCTTGAAGACGAGGCTGAATCCGGCCTTCTTCTCCTTCATGAAGTAATAGCGGCCGTCCTTCTGGTACAACTTGTAGTCGTCCACCTGAACCTGGCGGCGACCGGTGTCGTCCGATTGCAGCACCGTGGGCTTGCGGAATTGCGGCGGGTCGCGGAGCATGGGAACCCCTTGGTGATTGGGCTCAACGACCTTGCCTTCCGGGACCTTGAAGACAAGGCTGTAGCCCTCCTTCTTGCCCTTCATGAATTGGAAGCGGTTGCCTTTCTTGTACAGCTTGTACTCGCCCCAAGCAACTTGGCGGCGGCCGCTGTCGTCCGATTGGACAACGCCGGATTTCTCCAAGTGCTTCTCGGCCGCCGTGCGCCGCGCTTCCGCTTCTTCTTTTTCGCGGCGGGCTTTGTCTTCGGCGTCCTTCTTGGCCTTCTCCGCCTCGCGAATGGCCTTCTCTTCGGCGTCCTTCTTGGCCTTCTCGGCCGCTTCCTTGGCTTCGCGGGCTTCGCGAGCGATGCGCTGTTCGCGGCGCTCCTTCACACGGTCGAAAACGATGTTCATGTACATCGCGTCGTGCTCCATGATGGGGCTCGTGCTGACGATGGTGCAGTTGTAGTTCTTCTCCAACAGCACCTCGCAAAGGGGCTCGAACTTGAGGTCCGCCTTCTTGATGGGCAGACGGTAGCGGGCGTTGCCGTTCTCGTAGTGAACGCCCGTGAAGTGAATGAGGTAGTGGTCCAGCTTGAGCTCTTCCAGCCGATCGAAGACCGCTTGAAAATCCTCGGGCTCTTGCAGAATGCCGTTGCCGCGGGCGTGAATGTGCGCGAAATCCACGACGGGAACGACGCCTTTGACGCGCTTGCACACTTCGATGACCTCATCGAGGCTGCCGAAGACGTTGCGCTTGCCCATGACCTCGATGCCGAGGCGTGGCTTCCAGCCTTCACGGATGAAGACGTTGCGCACTTCCCGCAGGTTGGACACCACGCGCTTCATGGTTTCCTCCTTCGACAGGTCGCCGTAGAAACCGGGGTGGAAGACCACCGTCTGCGCGCCCATGATGTCGCCCAGCTTGCCGGTGGCGATGATCTTGTGGAAGCTCATCTCGACGTTTTGCTCGTCGCCGGCCAAGTTCAGGTAGTACGGCGCTTTGACATGCAAATCGATGTCGCATTCTTCGGCGGCTTCCCGCACTTTCTCCGCATCCTCCTCGGTCATTCGGATGCCACGGACGAATTGAACCTCCATGGCGTCGAGTTCCAAGGCCCTTGCGTAAAGCACGCCATCGCGCACCGTACGGCCTTTGCATGAGAGAGGGATGCCTGCGGGGCCAAAACGAATCATGGGGGGGCCGGAGCCGCCGACGGGCAGGCCCCTTTAAAACGTTCCAACGCGCCGCCAGGAGAAATCAGACAGGAGAACAAGCCAACCGTTTTTGAACAAGCCGTGGTTGGAGCAACGTTCATGGCTGCTGGTGACGACAATCTCCGCGCAATTCTCGACCACCGAGGGGCTCCTCCAAAGGACCGGCAGGAGCGCCGCTACTACGAGAGCATGATGCGTCGACTTGGCTACAGTGAAGCCGAATTGGCCCCGCCGCGCGAAGTGGAAGCGGCCCCGGTGGCACCGACAGCCCCCGTTGCACTGCAAGAGTCCCACGTGGTCGAAGAAACCGGTGGCTCCCGCCTCATTGAGCTGGAGTACGGCGGCGCTGAACACATTCCCGAATTCGAACCGGTCCGTGCCAAGGTCCACCCAACCCAGGTGGAGCCCACGGAATTTGATGTTCACGAGACGCACGCGGACATTGAGGATGAAGAGAACGAATTCATCCTCGTGGTGCCCGACGACGAAGAGGACGAAGACGAAATCCTCGAATTCAGCGAAGTGGACGACGACGGGCTGGTTGAATTCACCGAAGCCGGTGACGAAGATTGGGACGACTGGGAAGACCCGGCCCTGGAAAATGAGCCGGCTCCCGTTGCCACCCCCGAACGCGAGGTGCCTTCGGTGCCTGCGGGCAGCAAGCACGGTGAATTCACCCTGTACCGCCGCGAACTGGACGGCGGCCAACACGTTTACTTCTACAGCCGCAAGGAACCCTCCGACGCCGAACCGGCCCAAGTCCCCGAGGGATACACCGTCAAGGAAAGCGAAGAGAGCGGCTTGCCCTTCTTGGCCCGCGCGAACTAAGGAGCCTCCATGGAGGGCGTCCGGGGCATCCTCCGGGAGACCCTCCCCATTGTGCTCTTGATGGCCGTGCTCGAAGTGCTCGCAGGAGGGCTCCTCGGCAGCATGGAGCACAGCCTCAACCAGCTTCCCGGTTTGCTGGCCATGGTGCCTGCTGTGCTCGCCATGCGGGGCAACATCAGCACCGCCATGGGCAGCCGCCTGGGGACGTTGACGCGATTTGGTTTGATTCCACGTGACCGGTTGCTGGTCCCTGTGGTTGGCCACAGCATCGTCGCGAGCCTCGTGCTGGGATTGGTTTTGGCCGTTGCAGCGGCCGGCCTGGCCCATTGGGTGACCTTGAGCATCGGATTGGAATCCGTGGGTTTCATCCCGCTGGCGGTGATTGCGGTGTCGGCGGGACTCATCAGTGGCGTGCTCATGGCGGTTGTCGCCGTGGTGACCATGCGGATTGCATTCCGTCGCGGTCTGGACTTGGACAACGTGGCGGGGCCGGTGCTGATGACATTCAGTGACGTGGCGACATTGGCCGCCTTGTTCCTGATGGCGCGCCTGGTGGGAGGTGCTCCGTGAACACTCCCGCCATGACGCACAGCAACCATTGGCTGCGCATCACACTCGCTTCCATCCCGGTCCTGCTGGGCGCCCTCGTCATCGGCATTCTGGCCGGACAAATCCTCGGCTACTACCAGGACCGCCTGCTGGCCATCCCCGTGCTCCTGGCCCTCGTCCCGGCGGTCAATGGCATCGGCGGCAACGTGGGCAGTGTCCTCGGCGCCCGGGTTGCCAGTGGGTTGCGGTTTGGTGGCCTGTGGTCCAATGGCGCACGGGGATTCCGCCAAGATGTGGTCGCAAGCATCATTCTCACGCTCATCAGTTTCACATTCCTTGGGTTGTTTGCCTTCGTGGCAGCACCCCTCATGGGGGTGGCCGTTCCGGTCACCTTGACCCAACTTGCACTCACAACGCTGCTGGCGGGACTGGCCCTCATCGGGGTCATGCTCGTGCTGGTGGTCGTTGTGGGCATGATGGCCCACCGATTCGGGTGGGATCCGGACACCATTGTGGTGCCCGTTTTGACGACGGCGGGGGACACCCTCGGCATCGTCTTCCTCCTCTTAGCCGGGGAGGTGGTCGGCATATGAAATTTCTAAAACGACGCCTGGAAGCTTACGAAGAGGTCGAATACGAACCCATCAGTGTTCTTGAGATTCTAACAGAAATGAAGGACATCTCGGAATTGATGGTCGACCTCGCGTATGGTGCATTGGTTCTCGACAACGACCCCATCGGGGAAGAAGTCGAGGAACTGGAGAAACGCATGGACTGGCTGAAGTACCAACTGCGCATCATGAGCAGCCTCGGCGTCCGCACGACGGAGGAGGCCGAGCAAGTGGCGGGCATCCTGCAAATTGGTGATGCCAGCGAGCACATTGCCAATGCGGCGGCGGACCTGGTGGAAATCCTGGACGCCAACCTGGACATGCAGCCATTCCTTGGCCATGTGCTGGATGAAGCGGATGACCGCATCGCCACCCAGAAGGTGGTCGAAAACCACCGCGGTGTTGGCGAAACGCTGGGGGACTTGAACTTGGAAGCGGAAACCGGGGTGCGCGTCATCGCCATCCGTCGCGGGGTCCGGTGGATTTACCGCCCCAACAAGGACAACCGAATGCGTGCCGGAGACGTGTTGCTGATTCGCGGCCAGCGCGAGGGCGCCGACCATTTCCGTGCTTGGCTCGAACACCGGGAGGACGAACTATGACGCGGGACGCGACCAACCCGAAAGCGCCCAACGTCCAAGCCATCGAGGCCATGCTGTTGGACATGAAGGACACCAGCGACCTCATGGTGGACCTGGCGTACAGCAGCGTCTTCTACGACTCCAGGGCCCTGGCACGCCAAGTGCTTGAACTGGAGGAAGAAGTGGGTGAGGAATTCACCGAGATTCACCGTCGGGTCATGGAATCGGTCCGGGATGGCGACCTCAGCATCGACCACGGCCAAGTCCTGACGCGCATCGCGGGAACCGCCGAGCGCCTGGCCAACGCGGCGCTTGAAATCGCCGATGTGATCTTGCGCGACGTGGAGCTGCACCCCATCCTCAAGGAAATGGTGCGGCAGAGCGACAGCGCCACGACCCAGGTGACCCTGGCCGAAACATCGTCCTTTTGCGGCAAATCCTTGGGGGCGTTGGAGTTGGAATCTGAAACCGGCATGCGCGTTCTCAGCGTCAAGCGTGGGGGACGGTGGCACACCGGCGTCGGCGGCCGCTTCAAATTGCAGGCAGGCGATTTGCTCATCTGCGTCGGGCCCGAGGAATCCATCGACCAATTCCAACTGGAAGCAAACGCGGAAGCCGTCGCAGAGTAACCCTGAAACCCGGCCGCCAAGTCGCTCCACTTGTGAAGGTCCGCACACTCGGTGACGGCAACTGGCAATCAAAGCGCGTTATGGTCCGGGTGGACTTCAACGTCCCCCTGGAGAATGGCCGGGTCACGGATGATGCGCGCATCCGCGCCGCCATCCCGACCATCGACCGATTGCGGCAAGCGGGAGCCCGCGTCATCTTGTGCAGTCACCTGGGCCGGCCCAAGGGGGCGCGCGTTGAGTCCCTGAGCCTGCAGCCGGCCGCCCGGCGCCTCGCGAAGCTGTTGGGCATTGAGGTGGCCTTTGCGCACGACTGCATCGGCAAAGCAGCCGTGGATGCCGTGGAGGCATTGGGCGACGGTGACGTGCTGCTGCTCGAAAACCTGCGCTTCCATAAGGAGGAAACCGCCAACGATGCGCCATTTGCGGACCAATTGGCCGCGCTCGCTGACGCGTACGTCAACGATGCTTTCGGCACGGCGCACCGGGCCCACGCCAGCACCGTGGGCGTGGCCGAACGGTTGCCCGCCTTTGCCGGCCTCCTGATCGAAAAAGAAATTGCACTCTTGGGTGCCGCATTGGACGACCCCGCGCGCCCATTCACTGCCATCCTGGGTGGTGCAAAGGTTTCCGACAAGATTGCAGTCATCGAAGCGCTGCTGGAGAAAACCGACCGCATCATCATCGGCGGCGGCATGGCGTTCACGTTCCTCAAGGCCCAGGGCCACGACGTGGGCAAGAGCTTGGTGGAAGAAGACCGACTGGAGCTGGCGGGTTCGCTGCTGGGGCGCGCCCAAACCAAGGGCGTCGAGATGCTCTTGCCGGACGACGTGGAAGAGGCGGCGGCGTTCGCCGCCGATGCGGAGCACCGCGCCGTCAAAGTCACCCATATGCATCCAGACTGGATGGGCCTCGACATTGGTCCGCTCACCATGCGCAAGTACTGCGATGCCATTGCGGACTCGGGAACCGTCGTGTGGAACGGGCCCATGGGCGTCTTCGAAATGGATGCCTTCGC
>JBFJWV010000020.1:0-10415 GCA_041623515.1 Thermoplasmatota archaeon
GACGGCTGGACATACCAAGGGTGGGATTTGTCCATCACGGTGCATCGCCACGCCGACGAATAGGCCCCTCACGCCGTCGGCGAATTGTCGCTCGACGTCCACGCGGCCAACTCCGTGTAGGAAGGCCCCGCGGGCGTCAGCTCGGACGCCATGAGTTGCACCCGGTCCAAGGCGAACGATCCCCGTGGCGGTTCGATGCGCCGCAACAGCAGCCGCGCGTCGAACGGGCGACGAAAACGACCCAGTGTCACGTGGGCCACGAAGCCCTTGCGATCACTGCTCAGGTGCTCCGTGCGGGTCCGCACATCAGCGGCCAACGCATCCAACCCACGGGCCGCCACGCCCATCCATAGCACGTTGGCGCCAGCGGGCTTCGGAAACGCACCGGGCACCGTGAAGGTTGCATCCATGGCGGGAACCTGCAAGCCATCCAGTGCCGCGTGCGCATCTGCCGGGTCCACGTTACCAAGAAAACGCAGCGTGAGGTGCCATGTGCCCAAAGGAACGGGCCGGAAATCCGGCAACACCGCCGCCGGGGCCGTCTCCGCCTCCAAATCCACCGGTACGGGGACACTCACAAACAGACGCACAGGCGTGCAGGGCGCGCCGCTTTGATGAACCTGCCACCGCAGCCGCGATGCGCATCGGGGGCGAGGGAGGCAAAGAAGGGGCCTCGACTGGATTGGGCGACAAGGTCACCGGGCGACGCGAGGGACGTTGGTGGTGCGCCGACCTGACAGCAGTCCCGACCATCGGCCGCCGCTTCGCGACGGCGTCGAGTCGGAGCTCTCTTCGAGTAGTCCCGACCGGATTCGAACCGGTGTCCCAAGCTCCAAAGGCTCAGATGATGGACCGCTACACCACGGGACTGTTACGAGCGAATGCGAGGACGAGGGCCGGGGTGGAGCGGGCCAGAAGCGGATGCGAAGCATCAGCGCCGACCGCACCACCACGGGACTGTTAGGCCAAATGGGGAAGAGGATGGCTGGCGACTCAGGTCTCCTTCATGAAGGCAACGCTACTGTTCTTCGTCGTCGAAGTCGAAGTCCAGGTCCACGTCGTCGTCGCCTTCTTCGCCGCCGGGCCCGGGATGGAAGCCGATTGGCTCCTTGGGTTCCAGGGGACCTTCGTCGAATTCGTACGGGAACTTGTTCCAGTACGGGCTGTCGTCGAGGACATTGTACCGGCCCGTGTTGTTGTCGATGCCACGGATGAGGTGGCTGCCGATGCGGTCCACGTGGTACAGGATGGTGCCTTGGAAGACCTGCTCGCCGATTTGCTTGAAGAACCGGCCGCAGACCGTGATGGCCACCGTCTTGTCCGAGACGAATTCGTGCACGTAGTGGGCCATGTGGTACGCGCTGGGGAGTTCAATGTGCGGGCGCACTGTGATCTCCTCGCGCAGCCCGTGCAGAATCATCAGCGGAACGGGAACACCGTCCTCGTCCGCTGTGGACTCGTGGTAAGCACTGAGAATGCTGCGCGCCGTGTCGTCATCCAGCATGGGTTGAAGCCGCCGACGGGGGGCCAGATTTAGGCGTTGGGGCCCTATTCGGGACAGTCGGTGCCTTGCTGCACGATGATGTCATTGCCGCATTCGGTGTACCAGATGGGCACTTGGAAGTAGGCGGAGTCATCGCGTTCCAGCGTGGACAAGTGCAGAACGCTGTTGCTCAAGTCCACGTTGACGGGGGCAGCCACCGGCGAGGGCAGGAAGCTGTTGCCCGAGTCCGCCAGGTACACGTGAAGTTCGTGCCCCGCTGGCAGTTCCGCATCGAACAATTGCAGGGGCATGGTCACCGTGTAGGTCTGGCCCGGGACGATGGCTTCGCTTTCGCCGGCCAGTTGCCGGATTTCACCGATGCCGTAACTGAGGCCGAAATCCTTGTTGGCGGTGCCGTCACGCAGCTCGATGTAGATTTGGCCGCCAGGTCCAGATGGGGTCAAGTCCAGGGTCACGGTGGAAAAGCCCCCGAGAACCGTGCCTTCCGTTTCGGACAGCGGTCCCAAGTTGAGGGTGTAGCCCACGGGCGTGGTTTGGGTCGGCCCGACGGGCACGGACCCTTCGCCCAGGGTCAAGTCAACCATGATGGCGTCTTCAGGGGGCCATACGGCTTCGCGGCGCCACGGGCCATTTTCCTGCTGGATTTCGGTGTCGAGAACCGGCTTGGGCCCTGTGCCCATGAGGTAGTGGTCGAACCATTCCAGCATGATTTGCGCCCAGTCCATGCGAATCGAGTCCGGGTCGCCGTTGAACCCGTGTTCGCTGATGCGGTCGGGGTAGGAGTGGTACCATTGGCCCCAGAGCGCCTTGACGTCATTGCCTTTGTCGCGCAGGGCCAGCTCGCCCATCCAACCGGCGTGGGGGTCCACGTTGTCGTCTTGGAGACCGTGAATCATGAACAAACTGCCATCGTAGTTGGCCAAGGCGCGCGGAATGAAGTGGCGTTCTTCCCAGTACGTTCCCTCAGCGTCGACAACGTCGTCGCCGGAGGCGTAGCCAAGGGCGCCCCAGCCGGCGGCGGTGGTCCAGTCCGGGCAGCTTGCCTGGGTGGCCGCGTCCGTGGCCAATTGGTTGCTGTCCAATCCGAAGCGACCGTAAATGACGTTCTGGAAGGTGGCAATGCGGGCTTCGCTCGCGCCGTTCCAAGTCACCAGGTCACCCAAGCCGGAGAGGCCGCTGATGGGCACGATGGTCTTCAGGTACTCCGAGCCATGGGCCGCAGCCATCCAAGGGGTGCTGCCGTCGTAGCTGCGTCCGATGAGGCCCACGTTGCCATTGCTGTAGGGGGCGGCACCGAGGAATTCAACGGCGTGGTGGACACCGAGTTGCTCTGCACCGCCAAACACATCGAAGCAGTGGTTGCTGAGGCCGCTTCCGAACACGCTCACTTGGGCCACACCGTACCCGTGGGGAACGAAGTTGGAAATCAGCCATTCACCGAGGCGGCCGCTGCCGCGCTCGGCGGCCGGCACATCGCCTTCGCCAAAGAGCGGCACGTTGCCAGCGAATTCATCGCCGGGGGTCACGTAGTACGGACCCACGTCCGCAATGATGGGAACACGGCAGTCCGGGTTGTCGGTTTCATAGAATCCGCCTTCCAAGGTGCCAGGCAAGGTGCCTGGGCCCATGTCGGAGATGGCACCGAAGTCGCATCCCGGAATGGCCGGCAGGAACAGGCCCAGGTGAACACGCGGGGGTTCCGCCGGGTTGAGGGCCTGGCCGCCTTCGAGGACGTCCAGGGGAACATCGAGGTAAATGTCGAGGCCAGCGTGGATTTCGTACGGGCCAGGCTGCAGCGTGACGCTGCGGGGGTTGGTCACGTCGAATTCGGTTGCCGTGGAGCCATCTCCCGAGTCCGTCGGTTCATCGTCCAGACAGCCTCCGAGGGCCCCGGCAATCATCAAGAAACTGAGCCAAAAGGCACTGCGCATGGTGCCGCATCCCAGGGTCCGGCACATAACCATTGTCGGAGTCACGTGCCCGCGCGTTTGGCCAAGAAGCGGCTGGTTTTCCCTCCTGGGAGAGGGCCGTTTGGGGCCACAGTCGTCATATAGAGGACCCATGTCGGCCGAAACATATTCTGGTGACCACCATGAGCGAGGCCACTTTGTCCCCATTGGAGCAAAAGGAACAACTGCAACAGAAAGCCAATCAACTTCGCAAGGAGCGCGACCGTCTCAACGACGAGGCGCGCGCCCATGCGGAGGAGCGCGATGTCTACAACGCGAAGGTGCGCGAGCTGGTCAACGAGGCCAACGAGCACAAGAAGCGCCGTGACGAGCTCAATGAGCGCGTCCGCGCCCAGAAGACCACGCGCGACGAGGCCAATGCGGCCGCGGACTTGGCCCACAAGGAAGCGGACACCCTGCGCCGCGAGCGCAACCCGGATGGCGGCGAGGAAGTCAACGTTCCCCGCCTGAAGAAGGAAGCCCGCGCCCTGGAATACCAGCAGATGACCCAGGTTCTGAAGAAGGACAAGGAGCAAGCACTCATTGAGCGCCTGCAAGAAATTGGCAAGCTCATCAAGGCGAAGGACAAGGCCCTCAAGGCGGACCCTGAGCTCAAGGCCAAGCTGGAGAAGGCGGACCAACTGAAAGAGAAGGCCGAAAAGGAGCACGCCAAGGTGGGCGAGCTGGCCGAAAAGGCGCAAGGCGAGCACGACGCCATGATCAAGCTCTACAAGGAGTCCGACAAGCTGCGCAAGACGGCGGACAAACTGCAAGAGAAGTTTGTCGTTTCCAAGATGGAAGCCGACAAAATCCACAAGGCGTACATTGAGTACGTCAACCAGATTCACGAGATCGAAGACTCCATGGGCGGCTCCGGTGGCCGCTCCAGCCCCGGCGACGCCAAGAAGGCGGAAGCGGCGGCGGACGAGGTCTTCGAGCGGTTCAAGGCCGGCGAGAAGCTGAGCACGGACGACCTTCTGACGCTGCAGAAGGCTGGCCTGCTCTAGGGCCTCGCATCCATGTCGCCGAACTGCTCCAAATGCAGTGCGGCGGCGGTGACGCTGATTCGCTACAGCGGGCAGCATCTGTGCAAAGAGCACTTTCTGCGCTACTTCGAGCGCCGCGCCAAAATGACGGTGCACGAGCAAGGAAAGTTGCCCAAGGGCACGATTGCAATTGCCCTCAGTGGCGGCAAAGACAGCGTTGGCTTGCTGCATTTTTTGCACGGCCTCACGAAGGACCGGCCCGACGTGGACTTGGTTGCCATCAGCGTCGATGAGGGAATCGAGGGCTACCGCGAATCCGCCCTGGACATCTGCCGGGACATTACGACCCGCTACGAGATTCCGTGGCACGTGGTCACGACGAAGGAGCTCGCGGGCTACTCCATTGACGAATATGCATCGGGAGCGAAAGGCCCTGACGGACAAGGCGCCGAACGGCTACGGGTCGCCAAGCCCGGCGAAGGGGGACAACGTCCCGCATGCGGGCCGTGCGGCGTGTTTCGTCGCGTCGGCATCAACCGGGTCGCCAAGGATTTGGGCTGCGCAGCCGTGGCCACCGGGCACAATCTCGACGACACGGCGCAGACGGTCCTCATGAACGTCCTGGGAGGTGACCCGGCTCGCATGGCGCGGCTCGCACCGCACACGGAGGTCCAGGAAGGATTGGTGCCCCGCATCTTGCCGTTCCGCGGCATCCCGGAAAAGGAAGTGCTGCTCTATGCGCTGCTCAATGGGTTACCCCTTCACCACGAAGCGGAATGTCCGTACGCTGAAAGGGCGCAGCGTTTCTTCCTGCGCGACAAGTTGTGGGAGCTGGAAGACCGGTCACCCGGAACGCGCCACCGCTTGCTGCGATTCCAAGATACCCTCAAGCCCATTCTGGCCGCGTCGCTGGAATCATCGGAATTGCGCTCGTGCTCAACGTGCGGCGAGGCCATGAGCGGAGACGCGTGCCAAGTTTGTGCCTGGCACGCATAGAAGAGAGGAAAGAAAGGCAGAGGATCCGCGCGGGTCTAGAAGACGAGCGGGAAGGGGTGGCCCCCGGCGCGGTGGGAGGTCCGCGCCGAGGGTTGCTGGCCCCGTGGGAGAAGCGAAATCGGCGGGAGGACCGATTCGCGCGGGTTCAGCTGGGTGGTTGTTTCAATCATGATGTCACCTAGTTGACGAAGTCAATGCCTTCGAAGCCGTCGCCCAGGGTTTTCCGGGCGCCCATGGCGCGCGGGCGGCTGGGTTGGTAGCCTTCCTTGGCGGTGATGTGTTGGGTGGCTTCGCCTTCCGGGTCAGCGGTGGTTTCCTTGAAGGAAACGGCGGCGGGCTCGGCGACCTTGTTGTCCACGTCGCTGATGCCCGTCATCACGGCCATCACGCGGACGCGCCCTTCGAAGTCGGGAGTCACGCGGGCGCCCCAAATGACGTTGGCGTGGCTGTCCAGTTCGTAGGTCAGGTTTTCGGCGATTTCTTCAGCGTGCTTGAGAGTCAAGTCCGGACCGCCGGTGATGTGAACCAAGGCACCGGTGGCACCGCGGTAGTCCACATCGAGGAGGGGGTGGTTGAGCGCTTCCGCGACCACGGCGTTGGCGCCGTCTTGGGTCTTGGATTCGCCCCAGAGCATGACGGCCACGCCGCCTTCGCCCATGATGGCCTTCACGTCGGCGTAGTCCAGGTTAATGAGACTGGGCGTGGTGATGGTTTCGCTGATGCCCTTGACGGTCTCGGCGATGAGCTGGTCCATGACGCTGAAAGCTTGGTCGATGGGCAGGTTGGGAACGTACTCCAGCAGCCGGTTGTTGTCGAGAACAATGACGCTGTCGCACTTGCTGCGCAGCTTCTGGAGACCTTGGTCACCTTTGATGATGCGCGCGCGTTCCACGTTGAATGGGGTGCTGGTCATGCCCACGACGATGGCGCCGTGCTTCTTGGCGATGTCAGCGACCACGGGAGCCGTACCGGTGCCCGTACCGCCACCCATGCCGGCGGTGATGAACACCAAATCTGCGCCCTTGAGCATCTCTTCGAGTTTGCCGCGTGCCTGTTCGGCGCAGCGCTCAGCCACTTCGGGGTAACCGCCAGCACCCAGACCGCGCGTGATGGTCTTGCCGACGAGGAGCTTCTTGTCCGCTTCAACCAGGTCAAGCGCTTGCTTGTCCGTGTTGATTGCGATGGTTTCGGCGCCTTTGACGCCGATTGCGTGCAACCGGTTGATGGTGTTGCCACCTGCACCGCCACAGCCGACGATGACGATCTTGGGTTCTCCAAAGTTGTCGTATTCCTTGATTTCGGATTCTTGTGTGAATCCGACGGCGGCTCCGATGAGGCTCTGCATGGGTATTGGCTCCTTGGTTAGGGGTTCGCGGGTGCGGTCGTGACGGCAGATTGAGGCCCGGTGGGGGCCGTCTGCCCCACCGGGTCGAGTGCATTCCCATCCCCTGCCTCGAAAGGCCTGGTCATAGGGAGTCGTAGAGTTCCTGATTCTGCTGGGCCAGCGCAGCCAGCTTCAGCAGCTTCTGCATCTTCTCCTCAGCGTCCACCGTGGTGTCCGCCTTGGCGCCTTGCGCTTCCAGGAAGTCGCGCAGGGCGTGCCGCATGACTTCGGTCCGAGTGCCGTATTGGCCCAGGCTCACCAATGCGTCCATTTTCTGGATCATTGCAGAGGGGAGGCGAATGGTGACTCGTTCCGTCTTCATGTTGCGGCTCCGATGCGTGCGACGTTGTCGGACAAAACGCGCACCCGATTGGCACCCTTTGGGACCAGTCGGAGCACTTTGTCTGACATTGTCTGACAGTTCCATCCGAGCATCCATACTTAAAGCTACCTTCACCCAGCCCCCTCCCCCTCCTGTTGCTCTCGAAGAAACAAACCCAACAGACCTTGATTTCCGGTGGATTGCACCGGAAGTCCACCTGCAACAGGGGTCCAACCGCGCGCCAAGCTACGAATCGGCGGACGCAACGGACGGGTCCGGCAGAACGCCGGTGCGCACCCACGCACCGAACCGCCGCCAGTCATCCAAGTATTGCTCGCGCCACGCCTGGCGGTAAATGATGGCGGCCGGGTGCAGGCTGCAAAACACCGGCACGCCGTGACGGCCCGGAATCAATTGGCCCCGCACATCCGCGAATTTCTTCGGTGGGTTGTCCACCAGCCCCGAAAGACCGTGGCGCCCCAACGCCACGACGACCTTGGGCTTCAGTGCAGCAATCTGTTGATCCAGCCACGGCGTGCATGCCTCCTTCTCATCGGGGCGGGGGTCACGGTTGCCGGGCGGACGGCATTTGTTGATGCTGGTGACAAACACGTGGCGCCGTGCCAAGCTGCCCGCCGCCAACCCCAAGTCCAGGTTCTTCCCCGCAGCTCCACAAAACGGGCGCCCCGTTTCATCTTCATTGCGGCCCGGCGCCTCACCAACCAACATCACGCCCAATTCGCCCGTCCCCTCACCCGGCACGGCCAGATGGCGCGTCTCGTGCAAGCGGCACGCCGTGCACGCCATCACCTGATTGTGGATGACTTCCAACGCGGCTGCCGCCGGGCCATCGCCAAATGGTTCAGCACCTGGAAGCCGCTCCTGCACAGCCTGGCACCCAGAAGACCCGTGATAGCGCTTGCCGGAAGCCGCACCGAATGCTTCTATGTGCAGTCCCTTGAATCCAGCTGTCGGAAGCCACGCCCATGCGCAACCTCCTGCTCCCCTTCATCGTGCTAGCCACTGCCTTCTCCGGGTGCCTGCAATCGGACGACGGCCCCGACCGGGGCCCCGAGTGGACCTACGAACCCACCGACTCCGCTCCAACCGTGTTTGCGCCCGACGACGAGTCGTTCGACGGCAAGCGCTTCATCGCAATCGGCGACCAAGGAACCGGCGGCGACGACCAATGGGCCGTGGCACGCCAAATGGAGACCGTTTGTCTCGCGCGCGGCTGCGACTTCGTCGTGGCCCTCGGCGACAACATTTACGAAATCGGCACAACGAGCGCCTACGACGAGCAATTCGAAACCAAGTTCGAGCAACCGTACGCCAATTTCAGCATTCCATTCTACATGACCCAGGGCAACCACGACAACAGCGCCGACCCCATCTCGGCCCAATTCGGCATCAACGCCGGCATCGGCCACTGGTACCAAACGGGCGACTACGAAGTGGATTACCATTACCGCGACGACCGCACCAGCGACAAGTGGCAGATGCCCTCCCGTTACTATGACTTCCAAGAAGGGCCGGCCACGTTCTTTGCCTTGGACACGAATCTCCTGATGTACTGGGGCGCAGGCGCCACGCTGGAGGCCCAGGATGCACCCCAACCCGGCGATCAAGCCGCTTGGATTGAGGCCGCCATGGACACCGCAGATACGCCGTGGCGCATTGCGGTGGGGCACCACCCCTACCTCAGCAACGGCCAGCACGGCAACGCCGGGGATTACGAAGCCAGCGCCTACGGTGTGGAGCGACCGGATGACCGCGTGCCGCGCCCGGACCCCATCGCCGGCGGTTACGTGGAGATGTTCTTCGAAGAATACGTGTGCGGCGAAGTGGACCTCATCATCACGGGCCACGACCACGATCTGCAATGGCTGGAACCACACCCCGACTGCGAAGGCACCGAGCAAATCGTCTCCGGCGCGGCGGGCAAAGTCCGCACCGCAGGCAATCCGGACCGGAATCCCGCATACTACCAGCAGTACGAAACGCTGGGCTTCATGTGGGCCGCCATGACGGACGACTCGTTCACCGGCGTATTCTACGATGTCGATGGGAACGTTTTGTTCGAGCGGACCTTGGCCAAGGCCGCCTAAACTTTACCAGCAGCCGGCATCCAGCCCGTGTGGGCAAACCGAAAGTGGTGATTGCAGGCGCGGGGTTTGCAGGCGTCAAAACCGCCAAGGCACTGCAAGGTAAAGCCGACATCACCCTCATCGCGCCAACGGACCGCTTCGTCTACCTGCCCCTGATTCACGAGCTGATCTCGGAGCATGAAAACCCCCCGAGCGTCAGCAAACGGCTCAGTGACATCTTCCAAACCGCCACGCTGGTCGAAGACCGCGTCATCGCCGTGGAGGACAAGGAAGCGGTTACCGCCTCCGGGGCCCGCTATCCATTCGACCACTTCGTTCACGCAGCTGGAGCCGAACCCAATGACTTCGGGCTGCCCGGGGTTCGCGACCACACCTTCAGCTTCTACAGCATTCGTGACGCCCTGCTCGCCAATGGGCATCTGAAAGCCGCTGCGGCCAGTGTGTACGGCCGCCCGGTGAAGGTCATCATCGTCGGCGCCAGCTTCACGGGCGTCGAGGTGGCCGGCGAAGTGCGGGAACTCATGAACAAGCTCGACGTCGAATGCGACATCGAATTGCTCGACGCCGGCCAAGACATTTTCATTCACCAGAGCAAGGCGTTCCGCGACGCCGTCTGGGACGGCATCAAGGACCTCGGACTCAAGGTGCGGCTCAATTGCCGCATCAGCATCGTCAATGAAGGCGTCGTCATCGTTGGCAAGGGCAAGCAAAAGGAAGCGCTGCCCGCCGATGTGATTCTCTGGTGCGCAGGTGCCCGCCCCCGCACCATCGATGGTGTTGACCCCAACGTGGGCCCCACCATGCAAATGGTCGGCCGGGACGACATATGGGTCGTCGGCGATGCCGCCAACTTCCCTCGCGAGCTCGGCGTGCCCAAGCTCGCGCAAACGGCGGAGCAGATGGCGCCATTGGCAGCCCACAACATCCTCAACCCCGACCGCCTCAAATCCTACCAGCCCGAAGTCAAGGGAATCATCGTGTCACTGGGCCAAGACCGTGCCGTGGCAGAGGTGGCGGGCACCACCATGACCGGGAAAATCCCGTGGCACATGAAGAAACGGCTCTACAAGGCGAAAATTCGATTGTACTGAACTCGGCCCCCACCGCTTAAGAGGGAGACCTGTGTCGGCGGCTCTGCGCCAATCGAATGGTTGGCGTCCCGGCGA
>JBFJWV010000021.1:0-10380 GCA_041623515.1 Thermoplasmatota archaeon
AAGCTGACCAAGCTGATCGGCTTCAAGGATGACCAAGTCAAGTTCGTTCCCGTCTCCGCTTACGAAGGCAAGAACATCAAGGCCAAGGCCGAGGAAATGGGCTGGTACAACGGCCCCACCCTCCTGGAAGCTGTCGACCAATTCGAGCTGCCCAACAAGCCCACCGACAAGCCCCTGCGCGTTCCCATTCAAGACGTGTACTCCATCACCGGCATCGGTACCGTGCCCGTTGGCAAGGTCGAAACTGGCATCCTGAAGCCCGGCATGAACATCCACTTCAACCCGTCCAACAAGACGGCTGAAGTGAAGTCCATCGAAATGCACCACGAGGTCCTGCCCCAAGCCGGTCCCGGTGACAACTGCGGCTTCAACTGCCGTGGTCTCGGCAAGAACGACATCCGCCGCGGCGACGTCGGTGCCGACCCCGCCAACCCCGCAACCGTGGCCAAGACCTTCACGGCTCAAGTGATTGTTCTGAACCACCCCTCCGTGATCACCGCTGGCTACACCCCCGTGTTCCACGCGTACACCGCGCAGGTTGCTTGCCAATTCGAGGAGATCCAGAAGGTCATCCGCGCCGGCAAGGAAGTCGAGAACACCTTCATGAAGACCGGTGACCAGGGCGTCGTCAAGATCCGCCCGACCCGCCCCATGGTTGTCGAGAAGGCCGCCGAATTCCCGCCCTTGGGCCGTTTCGCTATCCGCGACATGGGCCAAACTGTCGCTGTCGGCGTCGCTGTTGACGTCGAAGCCCGCTAATCCGGAATCTAGGATTAAGGAGGCTTTGACATGGCGAACGCTAAGGCACGCATCAGCCTAACCGGCACGGACCCCGTCAAGGTTGACACCGTGTGCTCCCAGATCCGTCAGATCTCGGAACGCACCGGCGTCAACATGGCGGGCCCAATTCCGTTGCCTACGAAGAAGCTGACCGTCCCGGTCCGGAAATCTCCGGACGGGGAAGGCAGTGAAACGTGGGACCGCTGGCAAATGCGTGTGCACAAGCGCCTCATCGATCTCGATGCGGACGACCGGGCCCTGCGCCAATTGATGCGCATCCAAGTGCCCGACGGCGTCAACATCGAAATCATGCTCCGTTCGTAGGGCCACAAGCTCTCGAACGCTGCATGAACCGTGTTCGCACGGTTGATGAGCGTGGATGATTCAGCGGGCGACCGCTTCCCCTCTTCCCTTTCTCCTTCCTTTCTTTTTGTTTACTCGGCCGAGCGAATGCTGTAATTCGCTTCAGCCGGCTGATTCAGGAAAACGCTCGTGAACGCCTGGAATGTCTGGGCCACCGCGAAGCCTGCATTCCCTTCGCCAGCATGGGCCCGCACGGTCCCTTGCAGTGCCGTGGTCCCATCCAATGTTTCCTCGTCGAACGTCAAGCGCAGCGGCGACGTGCCAATGGCTTGAGCCATCAACCGGCCATCGTCGGACCGCACGGAAATAAGGAGAACGTCGTTGCTGGCCGTAACAGGTTCCCAGAAAACCTCCAGGATGACCTCGCGAACGGGGTCCGCACTGAAGTCAAGGCGCGATGCAAACGCATCGGTTCCGCCGTTGCTCCCCGGGCAATGGGGCCCAACCATCTGGCTGTCCATGGAGCATTCCAGAAAGCCCCGATGTTCCAGAACAACCACGTCAGCCGGAATGGATGCCCAGCTTGGCAGCGTGAAGACCACGTGGGCCGACCAATCTGCAACGACCGTGATGGCGGATTCCGCGGGGCGATGCCCGGCCAACTCCGCGCGAAGGTGGTATTGTCCCGGCGGGACGTCGAAGGCGAACGATCCGTTGGCATCGGTGGTTTGTTCCCGGTTCAACTCCGCAAAGCGCACGGTGGCGCCGGCCAATCGTTGGCCCTGCTCGTCCAGCACCAAACCAAACAACGCCGGCAGCGGTTCCTCGACGGGGATGTCATCCACCGGCTGAGCGGATTCTTCGATGCACCCCCCCATCAACACGGCCAGCAGCAAGACCGTCCACTTCACGAGGCCACCACCGAAAAGTCACTCGGCCCGGGCAAAACGTAGAATGCCGTCGCGAACACCTCGAACGGCTGATTGACCGCTGCTCCCGCAGCCACATCTTCCTCTGGCGCTCCAATTTTCACCGTCACGCGAACCTCGCCGCCCTCGCCCTGGTAGTAAGTCGAAGCTTGCAGTTTGCTGATGGTGGCGCGAACCCCGGAAGGACCTTCGTTGAAGTAGAACAGGACGTCGCCTTCGGGGCCCACGTTGGGCCCCTCGACGAAGAGCGCCATGCGTTCGGACAAAACGGAGTTCGGCTCCCAAAACACCTCGATGACGACGTTGCGGACCCCCGGCCCCACGGGGAACGTCCACACTTCGTCGTTGGTTCCTTGACTGCAATCGTTGCTGTTGTGCGCGCCCGGGTCCCCTGGGCCGCCGTGGCTGTGCTGCGCCTGCGCGAAGAATGAGCATGCGATGTTGCCCCGAAACGGCAAGGTGTCATGGTACGGCGTCTGCTCTGGAATCCGTTCGAGCACGATGCGTTCGTCAAAAACGGGGGAGGCCTCGGCCGATTGGAGTGCCACAGACCGGGCAATGAATCCCGGAGCAGTGACTCGAAGGCCGTAGACTTCCTGCGCACCCTCCGTCACAATCTCGAAGAATCCGTCGCTGTCCGTGCGGTCGCTCAAGCCGGCTCCGCCCAGCACCACGACCGCCCCTTCGACCGGCCGCAGGGCAGCATCCATCACGTACCCCGCAATCGTCGCAACCGGCGGACCTTCCGGCTCTTGGACCGGAGCGTCCGCTGCACACCCTGCGAGTGCTGTGAGGACCCATAGCAACGCGAAGGCGCGCATCATGGCTAGCAGCGGGTGAAGCCTTGCGGTGGCGGTTCCACGTAGAACAGCGTGGCACACACTTGGTAGTCCTGAGACACGGCCGCTGCAGCACCAATTTCGGATTCCTGGTCGGCGTTGTTGGGGTCCACGTTAACGGACAACAACATGAGGCCGCCCGCGGGGTAGTACTTGCGGGCAAATTGCTCAGCAACTTGCAGCGTCAGCACGGAGCTGCCCGTGTGTTCCGACAAGACAATGGTTTGGTCGCTGACTTGTTGGGTCTCCAGTTTGGCGTGCAAGAAGCGCGAAAACTCCGTGTTGGGCGTCCAGCCAATTTCCAGGACCACACCGGCCAAGTTGGGCTCGACGGCGAATTGCCATAGGTCGCCTCCGGACCCGCCGCTGCAGTCGTTGAAGTATTGACTTCCCCCCACATCGGCATTGTACTGGCAGTTCAGGAAGCCCTCAAAGTTGAGTTCCGTTTGGTCCGGAACCAGGATGGGTTCCGCTTCCAACGTGAAGTTCAGGCGAACCGGCTGGTTTGGCTGCAACGTCAAGCTGTGCGACGTCGGCTTGAAGGTTTCTTGCCGCGCCACCAAGATGATGGGCTGAGCCGTGGGCAACGCATCGGTGAATTCGTAGTACCCTTCACCGTCCGTGTCCACGATGATGCCCAGTTCCAGGATTTCCACCGTGGCTTCGGTCAAAGGAACCAATGCCTGGTCGAAGACCCACCCGTGCAGCATGGGCGCGGAACTTGCAGGTTCACCGTCGGTTTCCGTTGGCGGTCCATCGTCGCCGGCGTCGGTGCACCCTGCCAGGGCAACGGCAACAAGGATAGAGACTACGAACGCCGCCTTCATCTCAGTCCTTCCGTCGGGCGATGGCCAGGGCCGCGAGGGCTCCGACAACAGCCAGCAGACCTACGCCGGGGGCGCGCTTCTTGCCGGTCTCGACGCCACCTTCGTCGTCAGCGGAATCGGTTGCGGTCGGCTCGTTGTCCGTCTGCAAAATCTTGCCTTCATCCGTGATGACGACGGGAGCCTGCTGGTACACCTTCTCCCAGCCCAGCATGTTCAGCATGATCTGGTTGCCCGAGTACGTGGTTGCGTAGTGGTCCAATCCGTACGGGTGGTAGAATTCCTCGGTGGGGTCCGGCAGGAGGCTGCCCATGACCATGATGTCACCGGAGCCGTGCACGAGGCGGCCGAGGCCCACGCCGCTGTTGGGGCACTTGTCCGCCAAGCTGGGGGTGCCGCATTCGCGACCGGCCACGGAGCCACCGAGCCCTTCGAAGGCGCCGTGGTCAATGAACCAGTTGGGGCTGCTGCCCGATGTGCCGAAGCCAAGGGGAGTTGGCTCGTACATTTGCTTCACGCCACCACGCACGTATTCGAGCATGGGGTGTTCGAGGTCGACGGCGATGCCACCCATGTAGCGGGGGACAACGTCCACGGCGCCAGTGGTCAAGCCACTCAGGTCGAAGAAGGACAGCGCCGAGTCGGTGAGAACCAAGTGTCCGCCAGCTTCAACCCAATCCAATACCAGTTGGACCTTGGCTTCGTCCACGACACCAACCTGGCCCAAACCGCCCGGAGTGGCGGCCGCTTCGCGCTTCAGGTCGTTCTCGCCGGCCACGCCGGTCAGAAGGAATTGATTGATGGACGAGCCGGGAATGACGAGGGTGTCGTACGATTCCAGCATGGCCGCGGTCAAGCGACTGGCGGGCGTGCCAACGAGGACGCCGGGGGCGTCACCGTCGCGGACAAACGGTTTGAGGTCCGTCCAGTATTTGCCCGGAGTGGCGAAGAAGGGGTTCTCCGCCGAGTATTGCCAAAGGTCATCGCCGGGGTTTTGGGCGGCCCAACTGTCGGCCGGCACTTCTTGGCTTTCGTCGTCCAGATTGGTGGCGATGTAACTGGGCTCAATGTAGAGGGTGCGGGATCCGCCCGTTTCGAAGCTGACCTGGATATCCAGGGCCGCTGCGTCCATGAAACTCTTGGTGATTTCACGCACCATCTTCACGTGGTAATCGTTCCAGAGCGCGCCCACTTCGTATTGGGCGCCGGCGACCGCGTGGTTGTACGCGAGCTCAATGTCGTAGCCGGGCGCGTTCAAGCCCGTGTCTTGGGCGAAGTAGTCGCCGTTGAACCCGGAGTCCGTGTAGCCGATGGCGTCGATGACCGTGTAGTACTCAGCGAATTGGCTGCTGCCAACGGCTTGGCTGGGCGGCCGGTCATCGATGAACGAACTGGCAAAGCAGGTGATGGGGTCGTTGCTTGCCGCACACAGGGCGGCCAGGCCTTCATCCGTGCTGCTGCCAAACGGACCGGTGGCCTGTTCACCAGCTGCCATGACGGCGAGCCATTCGTCAAAGTGGGGATCGTTGTTGAGGCGTTGCTTGAGGGTCTCGGCGAGGCTCAAGCTCTTCTCCATTTCCAGGGGCGTCATGCCGCCCGCCGGCAACATGATGGCGCCGAAATTGCGGTGGCTGAGCATGCCGTGAATGTCAATGGCGTAGGTCCAGTCGTCCACGTTTTCGCGCATCCAGGTGTAGTAGCCGACGGCTTCGGACTCCTTCATGGATTCGTGGCTGTTGCTGCCTTGGCGGACCCAACCCAGGGTCGGAGCCTGACGGTTCAAGTCAACGCCATTTCCGTTGGTGCGCCGGAACGTGCCGGCGCATGCATCGGCGCCCTGCGTGGATTCCAGTTCATCGCACGACCAACCGTCCGTGTTGGGGAACAGCAGGAAGATGCGCTGAAAATCCAGGAAATCCTGGTAGGTTTCCACGTTGCCCTCACCAGTCGGGCGGGGCAGTGCCGTGGGCATGCCGGCACCATCTTGGACGGTTTCGCCGCCGAAGGAAATGCCCTTGAGCAAATCCTCGAGGACGCGGAAGCCGCCTTCGCGACCGCCTTTTTCGTTGCCGTGGATGGACAACATGAACAGGAGTGCCTGGCGCTCTTCCATGGGCACGGGACTGTTCTCATTGGTCAGCTCAAGGAGGTAGACCGGGTTGCTGGCGCCGTCGTTGCCGGCACTCATGGCGACTTCGTGAACCTCGATGTAGTCGGGGTATGCGTTGGCCAGGTAGTCCAAGCCCTGCTGGAATTCGAAATACGCCACATAGTCCGTGGCGACGCCCGTGTTGGCGTGGCCACTTTCATCGGGTTGGAAGTAAATGTCGTGGGGGAACGCTTCTGGGAAGACGCGCCCGGTCAGCTGTTCACAAAGGGCCGGGTCATAGGCGTCCATGGTCGCCGAAGAACCGCCCGCCGCGGACGCGGGCCCACAAGATGGAACCCCCGGATTCGCCGAGACAGGCGCGATGGCCAGAAGGCCCACCACGAACAGGGATGCGACAAACGCGGCACCGAGGCGCCGGCCACCATTGAACTGCATACCGCGACCCACCCGGAGGGGGTAGTTTAACGGTTGTTGCAGACGAACTGCCAAAAAGGAAGGAAAAAGGGGAGGAGAAACCGAGCGGCTCGGCTACTTGCGGCGAATCGCAACCAGCGCAGCGAGCAGGCCGAGAACCAAGAAGATCGGGGCCGCGGGCGTTTTCTTGCCCGTGCTGGATCCGCCTTCGGTGTCCTCGTCGTCATCGGCCATGGGCTCGTTGTCGGTTTGCAGGATTTCGCCGCCTTCGGTGATGACCACGGGGGGCGCCGAGTAAATCTTCTCGAAACCGAGCATGTTGAGCATGATCAGGTTGCCCGAGTAGGTCGTCGCGTAGTGGTCAAGGCCGTAGGGGTGGTAGAATTCCTCCGTGGGGTCGGGCAGGAGCGCACCCATGAAGTGGATGGTTCCTTCGCCAACGCTCGCGGTCCCCAGGGCAACACCGAAGTTGTCGCATTGCGGGGAGTTGAGGGAGGGCACGCCGCATTCGCGGCCCACGATTTCGGCACCCAATTCGGCCGCAGCCGCCTCGGTGATGAACCAGTTGGGCGCGCTGCCAGTGACACCGAAGCCGATGGGAGTCGGTTCGTACATCTGCATGACACCGTCGTTGAGGTCCTTCAGCAATGGGTGGTCGTCGCGCAGCCCATCGCCGTCGAGGTCAATCTTGATGCCGCCCATGTAGCGAGGCACCACGTCGACGCCATTGGTCGTCAAGCCGCTCAAGTCCAGGAAATTCAGGGCGCTGTCCGTCAGGACCAGCTTGCCACCGTCTTCCACCCATTGGCGAATCATGTTGACCTTGCCTTCGTCCGGGATGCCAATGGCACCCAGGCCGCTGTCGCTGGATTCGCGCTTCAGGTCGTTCTCGCCGGCCGTGCCGGTCAGAATCAGCTGGTTGATGGCGGTGCCTGGAATCACGAGGGTGTCGAACGTGTCCAACTTGCTCTTGGTGAGTCCGCTGACCGAGGTCATGGCCAGCGTGCCGGGCGCATCGCCGTTCGTGACGAACGGCTTCATGTCGGACCAGTACTTGGCGGGCCGAGCGATGAAGGGAGACTCTTCCGAGTAATCCCAAAGGTCGTCGCCGTCGTTGATGGCCGCCCAAGTTTCGGCGGGCAGGTTGGGGTCTTCGTCATCCAAGTTGGTTGCCACGTAGGTGGGTTCCAGGACGAGCGTGCGTTGGCCGCTGGTTTCCAACTTGATTTGGATGTCCAAGGCGCCGGCGTCCATGAAACTCTTGGTGATTTCACGCACCATCTTCACGTGGTAATCGTTCCACAAGGCGCCGGGGCCTTCGTATTGACTGTCCAGCGTGATGTGGTTGTACGCGAGTTCAATGTCGTACCCCGGAGCGTTCAAGCCCGTGTCTTGGGCGAAGAAGTCGCCGTTGAAACCAGAGTCCGTGTAACCAATCGCGTCGATCACCGTGTAGTACTCAGCGAATTGGCTGCTGCCAACTTCCGCCGTTTCCCACACGCTGAACCCGCCGTTGGCGCAGTCCGTGACTTGGCACAGGACGGCCGAGTCGACGGTTTCGCCGGCGGCCATCAGGGTCAGCCATTCGTCAAAGTGAGGGTCATTGTTGAGACGCTCCTTCAAGGTCTCGGCCAGGCTCAAGCTCTTCTCCATTTCCAGGGGCGTCATGCTGCCTGCAGGCATCATGATGGCGCCGAAGTTCTGGTGGTTGAGCATGCCGTGGATGTCGATGGCGTAGGTCCAGTCGATTTCCTGTTCCAGCATCCAGTTGTAGTAACCAATGGATTCCGGTTCACCGACGACGTTGCGGTCGCCGCCCTGGCTTTGCCAGCCCAGCGTGGGGGCTTGGCGGTTCAGGTCACGGCCGTTGCCATTGGTGCGGCAGAAGCCAGTTGGGAAGTAGTTGTGGCAGGGGTTGCTCACGTATTGGGCTTCGTCGTGGACCCATCCGTCCGTGTTCGGGAACAGCAGGAACAGGCGCTGGAAGTCCAGGAAGTCGTGGTAGATTTCCACGTTGCCGTCGCCCGTGGGGCGGGGCAGTGCCGTGGGCATGCCGGCGCCGTCTTGGACGGTTTCGCTGGCGAAGCCAATGCCCTTCAGGAGGTCTTCCATGACGCGGAAGCCGCCTTCGCGGCCGCCCTTTTCGTTGCCGTGGATGGAGAGCATGAACAGCATCGCTTGGCGCTCCTCAAGGGGCACCGGGCTGTTTTCGTTGGTGATCTCCACCATGTAGATGGGGTGGCGCTCCAGCGGCGTGGGGCACTCAATGCCGGCGGGGTCGTCGATGAGACCCAGGTTTTCCGGCGTGTTGCACAAGCCGTAGGAGTCGGCAACCACGTGGACTTCGATGTAGTCCGGGTATTGCTCTTCGAGGTAGGCCAGGCCTTGCTGGAACTCGAAGTAGCCGATGTAGTCCGTGGCGAAGCCGGTGTTGGAGTGGCCGGCCGCATCGGGCTGGGCGTACTCCGGCTGCGGGTACGCTTCGGGGAAGACGCGGCCCGTGGCGGCCTCACAGAGGGAGGGGTCGTAGAAGTCGGCCGACGCTTCCGCGCCTCCTGGAGCGGACAAGGGTCCGCAGGAGGGCACGTTGGGGTTTGCACCCGTCGGCGTGATGGTCAGAATGCTCAGGATGAAGAGCGCGGATAGAAGTCCGGCACCCACCCTGCGATGGCTGGAAGTGCGCATACGAGCGGCCGACTCTGGGACCGTGGTTTAACGCTTGTTGCAACGACGCTGGCCCAGGGGGCGCTTTTTACCAGAAACTGACGGGTTCTGCGTCGTCCAATTCGTCGCTGTGTTCTTCCGAGGATGCCTTGCAGCCCTTCTCCTCGGCAAACGCGATGATTTCGTCCGCCTTCTCTTGGGCGTCAGCGGGCAGCTCGAAAACCACCCGGGTGCCGGCATGTTCGTAGAGATCCTTGAAGAACTTCTCCTTGACCTCAGTGGCGACGTCGGCGTCTTCGGCGTCAACAGTGACACGAAGCGTGGTCATTCCTCAATCACCACCGATTTGATTTCGTCCCATGGGCGGATGGCGTTGACCACGTCTTGCCCGTAGATGACTTGGCCAAACACCGTGTGGACGCCGTCCAGGTGGGGTTGCGGACTGTGGGTGATGAAGAATTGGCTGCCACCGGTGTCCTTGCCGGCGTGGGCCATGCTGAGGCTGCCGGTGCCGTGGCGGCGGGGGTTGTTTTGGGTTTCGCACTTGATGCTCCAGCCCGGTCCACCCGTGCCTGCTTTGCGGTCGCCCGCCTCGCGGCTGTGGGGGCAGCCGCCTTGGATGACGAAATCGTCGAGGACGCGGTGGAAGCGCAGCCCGTTGTAGAAGCCGTCGTTGACCAACTTGACGAAGTTGTCCACGGTCTTGGGTGCGTCATTCTTGTAGAGCTCCAGCTTGATGGTTCCCCGCTTGGTCTCCATGACGGCGACGGGAAGCCCTCCTTCGGCTTTGGCCATGTGTCGCGCGACCCATTGCTGCACTTGACGGTTTGGGACGGCGCTACCTTTGCTCAATCGTGGCCCCATCGGCCACAAACCACCCTTCCAGCGCGGGGTGCAGCGTGGCACCAACGATGCGCAGGGTGGCTCCGGGCAACACGGCGCGCATGGACTTGATGCAATCGTCCCAAACGACCACATTGACCAGCCCCTCGGAAGTGACCAGGCGCGCCTCGGCATGGAAGCGCACGTCTGGAGGGGTGCCCGTGATCTTGGAATCATCGATGGATTCGAGCACGCCTTCGATGGTCAACCTCTCCTCCGGCGCATGGACCGATTCCACGGCGGCCCCCCCGAGGTGCAATTCAACACCCTCACGGAATCCCGGTTTGACCGTCGGCCCCCGGAGCACCACGTGAGCGCCCGCCTGCAGCGGCCCATCAGCAGCCAGGAGAACTTCGTCCCCCCAAAGGACCAGGTCCGCTTCGCCGCTGCGGTCCTGCAGGGTGACCCGCCGCATGCGGCCTTCTTGGCCGTTCTTGCGGGTGAATGTGCGCACCGTGCCCACCGCACCCACTTGGGCCGTTACGATTCCCACCTGGCCCACCTCGAGGGCGCCAAGGCGCAGATGCCGCGGCGTGGAGCCGGCCTCGACGCGAGCACGGGTTGCATCATCCACAAGGCCTGGGGGCAGGTCCACAAACGGGGACAGTCCCCAAAGGTATGGTGCCTTCGGTGGC
>JBFJWV010000022.1:0-10174 GCA_041623515.1 Thermoplasmatota archaeon
ACGTCCGCAGCGGGCGGCGCAGCCACCACGGGCGTGAGTGGCTGGGCCGGATGTAATGTCCTGCGCAAATGGGGCGTCGTCGGCAGTGGCCTGGCCGCACCCATCGCAGGCTTCAGCCGCATCAACGACAGCGAGTTGTTGGACCACCCCGTGCGGGCGCAAATCATGACCAGCATCGCTAGCCACCCCGGCATCCACGCGAGCCAATTGGCACGGGATGTGGGCGTTGGCTGGGGCACCGTGAGCCACCACTTGGACAAGCTGCAGCGAGCCAACCTGGTCACCACGCGGCGCGTCAACAACCAGAAATGTTTCTTCGAACAAGGGGGCGCCGTCAGCCGCCAAGATATGGAAGCTGCCTCCGCCGTCAAAGGTGACACCGCTGGCAGCATCGCGGGCTTCGTTCACAAGCACCCCATGACCAGCCAAAAGGAGCTCGCCGAAGCACTCGGCATCAGCGCCGCACTGGCCAGCTTCCACGTCAAGAAGCTCGTCAACTTGGGCGTCCTCGAAAAGATGCGCCACGGCAAAGAGACCCTGCTCACGACCAGCGCCAACATGCGCCGCCTGTTGGAGGCGGACCGAAGCATGTTGGCCGCCATGAACGCGCGCGCAGACGAAGCCCTTCAGTACAGCGCCTGACTGGACCAACCGTGGTCGTCGGCTTGCACCGCTCCGGACCCAGTTACGTCGTGCTGCTGGCGGGCGACCACTTGGAATTGGGGCACGGCGAAATTTCCGCCTTGGAATCCCTCGAGTTCGGCGAGGAACGCGCCGCCTTCGCACTCCACCGCGTACGGACGACGCCGAGCGAATACGCCGCTTCACACGCTGCACAAGCCCTCGAATGGGGTGACTATTGGACCTCCGTCCGCAGCCGCGACGACGCGGCACGCATCCTCTCCCGGGCCGCAAAAAGTCAAACCACGGGCGAAGGCAGCATCGCCGTTCGCGTGACCCGCTTCGACAATGCACCCAAACACCTCACGCAAGAAATGGCGGTCGAAATCGGTGCGGCTCTCAAAGCTGCAGGACACACCATTGACCTGCAAACCCCCGACCACGAAGTGTTCGTTTGGCTCAGCCCCAAGGAAGCCGTCATGGGGTTGCTGCGGGGAAGCAACCGCGGCCAACACGCCACGCGCGCCATGGAGGAACGCAGCCACTTCAGCCCAATCGGCATGCATCCGCGCCGGGCCGCGAGCTTGATTCACCTGGCACGTGTTCCCCGGGGCGGCCGCATCCTCGATCCCTTTTGCGGCACCGGCGGCATCGTGCTTGAAGCCGCCTTGGAAGGCTACGACGCATGGGGTAGCGACCTGGACCCCTGGATGGTGCAAGGGACCCTGCAAACGTTGACGGATGCAGCGGAGCAGCCCCTGGAGGGCACCGTTTTCCAAGCCGACATTGGCGATGTGCCCAACCTGGTCGAAGGCATTGATGGAATCGTCACCGACATGCCCTACGGGAAAGCCAGCAGCACGGACCGCGAAGGCCTGGCCACGTTGTACGATCGTGCCCTCGAGGCATTCGCCGACATCCTGCCACCGGGCGGATTGGCCGTCATTGGGCACATGGACCCCCAGTTGCTGGCAAATGCGCCCCATCACGGATTGGACGCCGTGCAGCGCAATTACGGCTTCCGCAGCGCGCCCGAAGTGTACCACGAATACGTCCATGGCTCCATGACCCGCCATTACGCGGTCTTGCGACGCAGTTAAGCACCGGACCGGAGTGGAACACGTGTCGCGTCCCGACAGTGCTTCGGCCGCTGGGACCCGGCAATATCTGAGGTCGCATGACCAATCTTGAAGTGACATTCCTTGGAACAGGGGCCAGTTGGCCAACAGTCCAGCGCGGCATGAGCGCGCTGGCCATCAAACGCGGCGCCGAAACCCTGCTCTTCGATTGCGGCGAGGGGACACAGCGCCAATTGCAGCGCAGCGGCTTGTCCTACCAATCCATCACCAAGATTTGGTTGAGCCATTACCACGGCGATCATTGTTACGGAGTCCCCGGGCTCATCAAGACCATGGCCCTCAACGAGCGGGACAAGCCCCTGGACATCTACGGCCCCAAAGGGTTGCGGCGCATGGTGGACGCCTGGCGCCAAATGGGCGGCTGGACCCGCCAATTTTCCATCCAGGTACACGAGGTCGCGCCCGGAGATGTGGTCGATTGCGGCGCCTACATTGTGGAGTGCCATGAAGGCGAGCACAGCGTCCACAACATTGCCTTCGCCCTGCAAGAAAAGGAGCGCCCCGGCAAGTTCGACAAGCCCAAGGCCCTGGCCATGGGCATTCCCGAGGGGCGCATGTTCGGGCAACTGCAGCGTGGCCAAAGCGTGACCCTTGACGACGGGACCATTGTCCAACCCGAAGAAATTCTTGGCACCCCCCGGCCTGGGCGACGCGTGGTGTTCAGCGGCGACACGCAACCGTGCGCCGGCATCCTGCAAGCGGCCTTGGGCGCGGACCTGTTCATTTGCGAGGCGAGCTTCACACGGGATTTGATGGACCGCGCACGGGAAGTGAAGCACATGTGCGCCTTCGAGGCCGCCAGCATTGCCAAGGATGCTAAAGTCCGCCAGCTGGTGCTCACCCACATCAGCCCTCGCTACAAGGATCCTGCCGAAGTCCATGACGAGGCCGCAGCCATTTTCCCAGCCGTGACGGTTGCCGAAGACCTCATGCAGTTGGACATCCCATATCCATCGGGTGCATGAACGACGCTGAACGCGAGGCGTCCGCCCCGAAAGGGAAGGACGTCAACATCCGCCCCGGACTGCCCGGGGAACGGGTGGACAAGTTCTTCGGCACCAAGCTCCCGCCCACGTGCGCGCGGCTTGGTTGCTACCGGACCGATGACGGCCGCAGGTTCTACTGCGTGGTGCCCACGTGCCAAAAGCATCGTCGCCGAGCCACCAAGCACACGCGGGTTCGTCCGGTGCGCAAGAAAGAGGACATCGCGTTTCGTTGCCCTCGATGCGGACGACGTGACGTGGACGTCCGCCAATGGGGCCCCAAGTACGGATGCCGTCCATGCGGCTATTTGTGGGACCCCTAGGCGACAATTTCGCCGTCGGCGGTTTCGGGGCACAGCCACCAAACCAGCGCCTCGGCGTCCGGCCATTCGTCGCCGTCTTCAACGGTCAGCGTGACATCAATCTCACCCAGAGCTTGGGGTGCGGGCGGAAAGGAGATTTTGTCGTGCAGGGCCGCCTGCTTGCTTAACCAAAACGTGGTCGTTGGACCTTTGCATCGATGCAGCATTTGGCCACGCACTGAATCGATGATGCGCAGCTCCCAAACCCGGTCGCGAAACGCATCCACCCTGGTGCCGGTGCCCTCAACCACGCCCTCGGTGGCTTGCAATTGCAGGTCAGGCCAGAAGGCGGAGACGGCTTTTTCGACCCGCTCAACCGCTTCGGTGGGACGCAGAGGCGCCGTAACATGGACCTTCACCACAAGTGCCCACAGGGGTGCGTTGTTTTGAACCGCTTGGTGAGTGGCCAATCGTGGCGGATGGGAGCCGACCGGGCGTGGACCAGTACTTCATCGACATGACGCACCTTGTCAAGTCGCGGGGCACATGCCCGCGGCGGCAAGTTGGCGCGGTGATTGTCAAGAACAAGCGCGTTCTTTCCACAGGCTACAACGGCGCTCCCCGCAACTTCCCCCATCCATGCGACACCGGTTGCATTCGTGACGAATTGCGCATCCCCAGCGGCATGATGGCGGATGTGTGTCCGTGCCTCCACGCGGAGCAGAATGCCATCATCCAGGCGGCAACGACGGGAGTCAGCATCGAGGGGGCGGATGTGTACTGCACCACCCAGCCATGCACCCAGTGCAGCCGCATGATTGCCAACAGCGGGATTCGACGCGTCATCTTTGAACAGGAATACGCGGATCCCTTGTCCATCGGATTGCTCACGACGGCGGGTGTGGAATTGTGGCAATGGGATGCCGCCGCAGCCACCGCGCGCCCCTACGAAAACATCAACACGTGGGAAGAAGCCCAAGACAATTTGCGGGCCGACTGGGAAGCCAAGGTCGCGGCCGTTGAGAAGCGCGCCTAAACCAGCGCGCTCAAATCAAATTCAACGGCCACCGTGGCAGCACCAAGTCCGAAGGCGACGACGGTGTCCGGGTGCAATTCCCCAAAGTGCCCGATGGGCTTCCCCTTGTGCACGATGGCCCCTTCCCGGCCGCCAATGAAGCCAGGCGCTTGACCCGGAGCCAGTTCCAGTTCCAGTCCGGTGTCCCGAACCACGGCTTCCACCAGCCCTTTGATGTCACTGAAGCCGGTTTTTGCAGCCTGTTCGACGGCGGCGAAGCGCAGCCGGTTGTGAACTCCATCCATTTCGGGATCGACTGCGTAGCCAATTTCGAAGATGCGTTGCGGAAGGGGGCGGTGCCGATTGGCAGCCAGGGTGTGCAGGAGGCTTGGGACCAGCCACGTGCGCAGGAGGGTTTGTTCTTCGAGGGCACTGTTGGCAACGCGGACGGGCTTGTGGGCCGTTGCATCCGCCCCCCATTTCGTCCATTGGTCGGCATCGTTGCTCAATGTCAACGTCCGCACTTCGAAGAAGCCGTGTCCCAGCATTTGGGTCCGCAAGTCCTCCTCGGTTTTTTGATGGTCCAAGTCGCCGCCGAAGGTGATTTGGCGCGGCAATTCTCCGGGGAAGTTTTCGAAGCCGTGGCCGATGGCGATATCCTCCATCAAGTCCACCTCATGCAGAATGTCGAATCTCCACGCCGGCGTTTGAACCAAGACCTTGTTGTCGAACCCCTCGGCGTGGTGGCCCATGCGTTGCAGGCATGCAGCCATGGCATCCGCATCCAAGTCGAGGCCCAGCCATTGCTGCACTTTTTGCACATCCAGGACGCGCTCGGCGGCGGTCAAATCGGGAGCGGTCCACGTGCCGCTTGCGTCATGGATTTCCACCGCCTCGATGCTCCCGCCGCGGTCGGCGAAGCCCGTGGCAAGCAGTGCGATGGTTTGGCGCACGGATGCCGGTTCCAGGCCCGTGACATCCAGCAGGAGGTCCCGGGTCTTGGCGGTCACCGTGGTCTTGGCGGCATTGATGATTGGCGGCAGAGACAACACTTCGCCGTCGGCGTCGAGGAAAACGGGGTACTTGCCGTCGGGCAGCAAGTGGCCGTACTCCTGGCCCTTGGGGTGCTGCGCGAGGATGTCCTCCGGTGTCAGCGCACCTTCCCAAGCCAGGGGCTCAAACGGCTTGTCCTTGGGCCCGATGATGGTGTAAGTAAACGGACCTTGGATGCCGGTTGCATCATGAACGCCAATGGCAATCTTGCGCCTCTTGCGGCCCGGAGCGAGAGTGATTTTTTCCTGCGCATCAATCACTTGCTGCAGGTAGTCTTCGTCGAATGGCACGCCGCGAACGAAGCAAAGGGCCGCATAGGGCCGCACTTCCTGAACGGACGCATCCACATGCAGTTGAGTGGTTGCTGGCGCCACGTCGTACGTGGGCAACCCGACCTTGACATCCAAAAAGGCCGCCAAGGCGCGCGCGGTTCCCTCGCTGGTAAGCAAATCGGGCCGGTCAGGGAACCACTCAATCGTGATGGCGTCGCCATCGAGCTTGTCCAAGTCACCACCCATCATGGGCATCCGCTCCGACAGGAATTCAGCGTCGAACGATTTGCCGATGAGTCCGCACAGGTCCTTGGCGTCGAAGGTGACGACGGGCACGTTGCGGGCCAAGCATCGCCGCCTTAAAGGGACCCCAAGTTGGACCCATGTGGGCGCCTGGAGCGGATTCTACAAACTCCCCCTCGACGACAGGATGGAGCGCATCGGGGCGCATGCAGGCCTCGACCGCGGCGACGTGGACGTTCTGCGTACCGCATCCGCCCTGCCGGATGAGGCGTCCTCGACCCTCATCGAAAATGCATCCGGCAGCTATCCGCTGCCGCTGGGATGGGCCGTTGGTGTCCAGATTGATGGCGAAGAGCTTGTGGTTCCCATGGCGGTCGAGGAATCGAGCGTCGTGGCGGCCGCTTGCAACGCAGCTCGCTTGGCGGCCCCGAACGGGGTGACCACGGAGGCCATGGAGCCCATTGCAACCGGCCAAATCGAATTGCGCGACATCGCCGACGTCGCCGCAGCCACCGCAGCGTTCACCGCGCATCGCGGGCAATGGCAGGATAGCTTGCAGGCGGAAATTCCACGCATGGTGGAACGTGGCGGCGGGGTCCGCGAGTTGATCCTTCGAGATCTTGGCAACGGCCACATGGTGGTTCACATGCACGTGGATACGCGCGATTCCATGGGCGCCAACACCGTCAACACGCTTTGCGAATTCATCGGCCCCCTGGTGGCGGAGGCGCTCGGCGCCCGGCTCGGCCTCCGGATTCTATCCAATCTGACCACGCAACGCCTGGTCACGGCCCGCTGCGCCGTGCCCGTGGCGAACGTGGGGGGACCCGAAGTTGCTGCGGCGATGGTCGAAGCGAACCAATTCGCGTTGGTGGACCCGTACCGTGCGGCCACCCACAACAAGGGCATCCTCAACGGCATGGACCCCGTCCTGATTGTGACGGGCAACGACTGGCGCGCCGCAGAGGCTGGCATCCACGCGTACGCAGCCATGGAGGGGCAATACCGGGGCTTGACCCAGTGGCATGTGGATGGGGACAAGCTCCACGGTGCTTTGACGGTACCCCTCGCGGTGGCCACCGTGGGTGGCATGACCCGATTGCACCCTGTCGCCAGCGTTTGCCTGAAGGCATTGGGGGAGCCCACGGGGACTGGATTGGCACGCATTGTGACCGCCATGGGACTCCTGCAAAACTTGGCCGCTCTGCGGGCCCTGTCCGCAGAGGGCATCCAGGAGGGCCACATGCGTTTGCACGCCGCAAACCGGTCGCTTTTGGACTAACAATCCAGAAAGCTTATTCTCAACGAGGGCGCCTGTCTGTTTGCAATGGCCAACCTGGTACGCTTGCTTCGGGACAAGATGCGCATGCTGCGTGAGGATGCTCACGCTGTCGCACGTGTCGTCGAAGAGGCATTCCGGGGCAACGACAGCATCGAGGATGACGACCTGGATGCAGAAATGCGGCAACTGTTCTACGACCTCCAGGACGCGCAAGTGTTGGACGTCCAGCGCCGCGAGTACGAGTGCGAAGGACACCTCCGCCGTGGCTACACGTGGCACGTCAATGAAGCGCCTCGCTTTGACCACCCTGCGCCTGTGGCCCCCCAAGACCCCGATGCGCAACTGTACCAAGAGTTGCCCCACAAGGTTTGGGCCAACCGACGCCGGCCCTAGTTGGGCGGCCGCAACCGATCGTGGCGCTGCCGCTTGTAGCGCTTGAGCTCCGCCTTCATTTCCCGGATTGCGGCCCGCTTGCGTTCGTCGCGGCGCGCCGCCTGCAGCAAAGCACGTGCCGCAAAGAAGGTGAATGCCGCGCTGAAAACCAGTGCGATGGACAAGAACGTGATTTGCGCCCAGTCCCGAACCGGCTCCGCAGGGAACAGCACTTCATGGGGAGCAGACGGCGGCGGCGTGTAGCCCGCCAGCAACAAGATGGTGTATGCCATGATGGGCAACACCACCAAGATGCCGAACGTCACCACCCCAACGTATGCGCGGCTCGGCACGGCCATCAAGAGTTCGTGGCGCTCAGGCAACACATAGGTTTCGGTCCGTTCCCCTCAAATGGAAGCATTCCGTCAATCATCACGAATGAGCAAAATGTTCGGTACCAACGGAGTGCGAGGCATCGTGGGAGAAACCATGACTCCCGAATTCGCCCGCAAACTGGGTGCCGCAACGGCGCAATGGCTGGGTGGTGAAGGCACCATGGCGGTCGGCCGGGATGCGCGGGCAAGCGGCCCGGATTTGCAAGCAGGATTCGAGGCCGGCTTGCATGCGGGCGGCGTTGACACCATCGACTTGGGCATTGCCCCCACGCCCGGCATCCAATGGTGGATTCGTCAAGCCGATGTGGTGGGCGGTGCCGTGATCACCGCCAGCCACAACCCCCCTGAGTGGAACGGCATCAAAATCATCGAAGGCGACGGCACCGACGCCCTGCCAGAAACGGAGCGTGCCATCGAGGCGGAATTTGCGGATTTGGCGGCCACGCCGCCGGGGGGCGGCAAGCGGCTCGCCAGCGAGGACCCCAACCCCGCCTACGTGGATGCAGTGCTGAATCACGTGGACGCGAACGCAATCCGCGCGGCGGGCTTCACGGCCGTGCTGGACCCCGGTGGAGGCGCGGGATGCGTCACGGGGCCGGTCCTGCTGGATCGATTGGGCGTGCGCGTTGTACCCGTCAGCTGCACCCTGGACCCAAATTTCAGTGACCGCCCGAGCGAACCGACGGAAGCGAACGCCGCTGCATGCATGCGGGCCGTCAAGGACCACCATGCACACGTGGGAATCTTGCAGGACGGGGACGCAGACCGGGCAGTGTTCGTGGATGAAAACGGCGCCTACGTGGATGGAAACAAAGCGCTGGCCATGATGGCCCGCTTCGAAATGGCCGACGCAGAACCCGGTGCACGCGTGTTCTGCACCACGGTGGCCACCAGCAGCGCGTCGGTGGATGCCGTGGAAGCAAATGGAGGCCGCGTGGAGTGGACCGTAGTTGGCTCACCTCCGGTTGCGCGGGCCATGCGCGAAACCGGTGGCGCATTTGGTGGGGAAGGCAACGGCGGCTTCCTCTTTGCCCGCCACCTCTTCGGCAAAGACGGCCTCATGGCCATGGCGCGGCTGCTGGAAATCATGGCCACGACCGGCAAGCCGCTTTCGGCACTGGTCGCCGAGGTTCCTGAGTACGCATTTGCGCAGGGCAAGATTCCCGTCGCACAAAGCGACAAACAACGGCTCATGGAGGCCTTCAAAGCGACGGCCGCCACCATGGATGGCATTCGTTCCACGGACGACCGCGATGGCGTCAAAGCGTACCTGGATGGAGCGTGGGTCCTGGTGCGGCCCAGCGGCACGGAGGCCATTTTTCGCGTGCAGGCAGAGGCCGCCGACGCGGCGACCGCAGAGGGCCTGGTGAAGCAATTCCAAGAACTGCTGCAATCACTGCAGTAGGCGCGGCAGGTCATCGTTGGTGACCACGTCACGCATGACCGCCACCATGGTATCCATGAAGGTCGGGTCCAATTTGTCGAGGGTATCACCGCTCGTGTGCCAGTACCATGGGAAGCCACTCTTGCTGTTGCTCCCCGTCCGCGCGAAATCGATGATGTCCACCACCGGAACGCCCTCTTCGTCGAACGGAACATGGTCATCGAGGACGCGCTTGGACGTGTTCGTGAACGCGTCCTGAAGGCCGTTGGCGTGACCCGCTTGCCAGATCAGGGACTCGAGTCCACCATGACTGCGGCTTTCGCGAGCGAACCGGGCCTCGTCATCGCCCACCATATCCAGAAGAATCATGGCGTCGGGCAAGTTCTCCGACGTCCGGGCATGGAAGATGCTTCCCGCAAGCGGGTGGCAATCCTCGAACCCATCTTCGCCATCCCAGAAAGCGACGGTGAGATCCACGACGGGTTGCACCTCGGCGAGAACACGCTGCAACGCAAGCAGGACGCCGACGCCGGATGCGCCATCGTTGGCTCCGAGCACCCATCCACCGTCGTCCGCCTCCCGCTTGCTGTCCCAGTGGGCCGACAGCATCACATTCACGTCGGTTCCCGGGACGTCATGGTGGGCGAGGATGTTGTGGAATTGCAGGTTCGTGACCCGCTCGTGTTCGTTGTCCGTGCACAAACTCGAGGACCGACTCGAGTAGGATGCCACCGCGCCGTGGGCCAGATCCTGGTATTCGGCGCCCGTGAACGATTCCACTTCCACGGACCAACCATCGACCGTGGCCGCGTTGCGCAGCCAGCACCCGCCCGTGGCGTGGCCTTCGCGCCCCGGAATGCGCGGCCGTTCGACTCCGTCCGGCAGAATGAACGCAGCCACCGCATCATGCGCCGATGCATCCAGCGGCAGGACCTCTTCGCTGGGGCACGAATCGGGCAGCGCACCCAGTGATGGGGCTTGGTTCAAGCAGCCAGCCATGGCCACGGCGAGCAGAACGGCGGCGAACGTTTTCACGCCGCTTGCCCCCGCCGCCTGCCGACGACGGTCGCCACGGCCACGACCGCAGCCAACAAGACCAGATTGACTCCCCAT
>JBFJWV010000023.1:0-10119 GCA_041623515.1 Thermoplasmatota archaeon
GAAGGTCGTTGGGCCTCATTCAGTTGTACGGTCAACTTCCCTTCCATGTGTTGCAGGTGGTGGCTTTTGGCGGCCTGATGGCGGTGTTCGTCGTTCTACTTGCTGGCTTTGAGAGCATGGCGGCGACCATTCCAACCCTCGGCTTCTTCGCGTTCGCCGGCTACCGTCTCTTGCCGGCGTTCCAGGAGGCGTTCGGAGCGGCCACCTCGATTCGTGGAGCAGCTCCGGTGATTGAGCGGTTGGAGCCTCACCTGCGCGGCGACCCGCCGGAGGCTCCCTCGTCCAACGTGGATGAACCGGTCACGTTCACGTCGCACATCGACTTGGAGGGGGTTTCCTTCCGGTACAAACGCTCCACGGAACCCGTGCTGCGCGACATCAAATTGCGCATTCCAAAGGGGGCTTCCGTCGGCATTGTCGGCGCATCGGGAAGTGGCAAAACGACGCTGCTCGATCAATTGCTGGGCCTGCTGCCGGTGCAACACGGCCGGATTGCCATCGACGACCAAACCCTCGATGCATCAACCGCGGCCGGCTGGCGACAACGCGTCGGTTACGTGCCACAGGAAATCACATTGCACGATGCCACGATTGCCGAGAACATCGCCTTCACGGAGCGAGGGAAAATCGATTTGGAGCGCGTGCGAAATTGCGCGCGCATGGCCCACCTGGCCGCATTTGTGGAAGGGTTGCCAGACCAATACCGCACGCAGGTCGGCGAGCGCGGTGTCCGGCTCAGTGGAGGCCAACGGCAGAGGCTGGGCATCGCCCGCGCATTGTACCGCGATCCCGACGTGCTGGTGTTTGACGAAGCCACGAGCAGCCTCGACAGCGCCACGGAGGCGGCCATTTCAACGGCCATCCAGGAACTGGGAGCCAGCAAGACCATCATCATTGTCGCCCACCGGTTGACAACGATTCAGCATTGCAACCCCATTTTCGTGTTTGAACGGGGGCGCATTGCCTCGCAAGGAACGTACGAAGAACTGCTGGATGCGGACCCCCATTTCCGTGCTTTGGCACTGATTGATTCCGATTCGTCCGGGCCGCGTTCCACCCCTTCCCTTTAAATCCTCGAAACTGGCTCAATCCTTTGGATGCACTCGCAGCTTCAGCTCTCCAGAGCTCGCTCACGGCGTAGCGTGTAGCATCCAAGGGAACTCGTAGGATGCACCTGACGCAAGTCCACATGGAGAATTTCAAGAGCTTCGGTCGCAAGCTGACCGTCCCCTTTGAGCCCGGGTTCACGGGCATCACGGGGCCCAATGGCTCTGGCAAAAGCAACATCGGAGACGCGATTCTCTTCGTGTTGGGCCCCAACAGTCCCCGCGCGATTCGAGCGGGCCGTTTGACGGATTTGATTTTCAACGGTGGTCAAGCCGGCAAGCCGTCCAGCTACTGCTTGGTTTCCTTGCACTTTGACAACGCCGACCGGACCATGCCGGTGGATGAGGATGAAGTGGTCCTGACGCGGAAGGTGAAGCGAGCGCCCAAGAAGGGCGACAAGGACGCGTACAATTCGTACTTCTATGTCAACGGCCGCGCCAGCAAGAAGAAGGAGTTCGTCAATCTCCTCGAGCATGCGCGCATCAGTGCCAATGGGTACAACATCACGCAGCAGGGTGATGTGCTGCAAATCTGCCAAATGACTCCGGTTCAGCGTCGCCAAATCCTGGACGACATCGCGGGCGTCACCAGTTTCGATGACAAGTTGAAGCAAGCAGGCAAGCAGCGGGAACAGGTCGAAGATAACCTGGAACGCATCGGCATTGTGTTGGAGGAAATCGAGCGCAGCCTGAAGCAATTGGAGAAGGAAAAGGGCGCGGCCCAGCGGTACCGCGAATTGCAGGCGGACATCGGCCGCACCAAGGCCCAGATGGCGTTCCGGCGCAAGGACGACTTGGAAGCGCAAATTGCCCAGGTGCAGGAGCGCATCACCAAGATCCAGGCGGACCGGGAGAAGCAAAAGGTCCAGCTCGAAGAACTGGATGGCCAATTCAAAACCGCCCAGCAAGACTTCGCGTCCATTGAGGCGGAGATTCGCGCTGAAGGCGGCGAAGAGGTTGAGAAAATTCAGGCTCAGGTCGCGGAAGCCCGTGACCGCATGGTGCGCCTCGAAGAGAAGATGCACTTTTGCAAGGAGGAGTTGGCCGGTGGCGACGAGGACATTGCGCCGCTGCGCAGCCAACTTGCAAAAGCGGAGAAGGAGCTGGCCAACACGCGCAAGTTGGAGGGTGAATGCGAGCAAGCGCATGCCGATGGCGCGGCCAGCCTCGCGTCAAAGCGCAAGGAATTGGACGCGTTCCGCGAACGCATCAGTCAGTCGGATGCCGGGGCCATGAACATCAACCGGGAGCTTGGCAAGCTCAAGCAGGAGCACGAAGCCAAGGAGCTCGAGCTCCACAAGGCCAAGTTGGAAGTGGATCGTCTCGCGGAGCGCCGCGATGCGGCCCAACGTGCCATCGAAGCCGCTCAAAGTGAACTCGCCGGCAACAAGACCGACCTGGACGAGGTCACATGGGAATTGGAGGAACTGCGCAAGACTGCGGGCGGTTCAGACAAGCGTGAAAAGGAGCTGCGCCGACGCCTTTTCGAGCTGCAGAAGGCGCAGGCCGAATTCAACTCGCAAGCGGATGATTTGGAACAACGCATCCGCCGACTCAACCGTGAACTCGCGGAATTGCAGGCGCAGGAGGCGGCAGCAGCGCGGCAGTCGGGCGGTGTCCCGCCGGCCGTTCAGGCGATTCTCAAGGCGCGTGAAGACGGCCTCATCCGCGGCGTGGTTGGCACCATTCAGGAATTGGCCAGCGTGGATGATGAATTCCAAACCGCGCTTGCCACCGCTGCCGGCAGCAACCTGAATGCCATTGTCGTCGAGGACGACGCCGTGGCGGGCGAATGCATCGAGATGCTGAAGCGAACGCGCGCCGGTCGTGCGAAGTTGCTGCCTCTCAACAAGATGGTGCCCGGTCGCCCGCGCGGCCAGGCCCTCATGAAGGTGAAGAAGGACGGGTGCCTGGGCTTCGCCTTGGATCTCATTGATTTCAACGAACGCTACCACGGGGCGTTCTGGAACGTGCTGGGCGACACGCTTGTTGTTCAGAACATGGATGCAGGCCGCCGCTTGATGGGTGGCGTGCGCATTGTCAGCAAGGACGGCGAATTGTTCGAAGCCGGCGGCGCCATGGTTGGTGGCAAGGACAACAAGAAGAAGTCCACTGGCTTCAGCAGCGGCGACCGCGGTCGCATGGACAAGGCGCTCAGCGAATTGTCGCAAGCGGAGGCTGCCCATGAAGCTGCCATCGAAGGCACCGTTCGCGTCCGCAAGGAATTGAGCGAATTGGAAACGGAGTTGGCTTCTTTTGGTCGCGAAGGTGTTGGCAGCGCCGACCGCCTCAAGGAATTGGAAAAGCGGCAAGTCAAGCTCACGGAAACCAAAGTCCTGTTCGAAGCCGAGATGAAGAAACAACAGGACTTGCTCGAATCCCTCAACAAGGCAGCATCCGAAAACGATGCCCAAGTCCAGACCCTCGAAGCGCGGCTAACGGAACTCGAAAAAGAGCGGGAGGCCAAAGGCACCATGTTGCTCAAGGGTTCCAAGAAGGAGTGGCGTGAAGCCGTCGAGCGCTTGGACAAGGAAGTCCGCGAGTTGCAGGAATCGGTCGTCAAAACGGAGGCACGCAAAGATGTGGCCACCAAACAAGCCGAGCTGGTGCAGGAGCGGGTCAACGAATTGCGCAAGCAAATCGAGGACGCGGGCGGCGACCGGGAGCGCTACGAAGCCGACTTGAAGCGGTACAAGGAAGCGCACAAGCAAGCCAGCGCCGAGGTGGATGCCCTCATGAAGATGGAGCGCGAAGCCACCAAGAATCTCAAGGGTCTGAGTGGCAAGCGCGACAAGCTCTACCAGGACTTGACGGACCTCAAGGCCAAGATGGAGAAGGTCCAAGACCGCATGGAAACCCACTACTCCCTGATGGTCAATCAAAAGACCAAATTGCCTTCGTTGGAGGAACAACTCGGCGAAGCTCTGGTGGATTTGAAGGAGCATCCGCTGGCGGAGGAGGACCAGAACGATGTTCCAGCCTTTGACGACTTGCGCCGCTCCCTGCGCAACTTGGAGGCAAGCTTGGATCGCCTCGGCCCGGTCAACATGCGGGCATTGGAAGAATTCGAGGAACAATCACGCCGCAAGAATGAGTTGGACGAAGAAGTGGAGCGGCTGCATGGCCAACGCGACGAATTGGAACGCGTGGTGGAAGAAATCACGACGGAGAAGACGGGCCGGTTCATGGAGGTCTTCACGGCCGTGGACGAAAACTTCACGGAAGTCTACAAGGGCCTCAGCCTGGAAGGCAAGGCCTACATGGAATTGGAGGACCCGAAGAATCCGTTCGAAGGCGGGCTGATTCTCAAGGCACAGCCCATGGGCAAGCGCGTCACGCGTTTGGATGCACTATCGGGTGGCGAAAAGAGCTTGACGAGCATGGCGTTCATCTTCGCGTTGCAGCGCTACGACCCGTCGCCGTTCTACTACTTCGACGAAGTGGATCAGAACCTGGATGCGGTCAACTCCGAGCTGCTTGCCAAGATGATTCGCGGCAATGCCCAATTTGCGCAATTCATCGTTGTGAGCCTGCGCAAGATCACGCTCAAGGAAGCGCGTCACCTGTATGGCGTCACGCAGCAAACTCCCGGCCAGTCGGAAATCATCAGCAACTTTGACCTGGCCAATTTGCAGGAAGAAGACGATGCTCCTTCCGCATCTGGCGGCAGTGCTGACGGCAGCCAAACCCTGATGGTTGCCGCGAATGGGGGCGAAGAAGGCGACCCGGAGGAAGGCCTTGGTGACGCCATCAAGGGCATGATTTCGGTCGAGGTGAAGGAATGAGCATCGCAACATTCGATGAACCGGAGCCGATGGATGCGGCCACCCAGCAACTCACCCTCCAAGCGGGTGAGGTGGTGCAGCATTTGCTCTGGCACAAGGCCTTAGCGGAGCACGATGAGGACACATCCAAAATCACGGATTGGATTCAACTGGTGCTGCAAAACGAAGATGGCGAGCATGTCAGCATTCGTGATCCATTCCATCGCGACCTGGCCATTGCGTTCGAGTTGGTCACGCACAACCACCTGGACCCATGGGACCTTGACCTGTCCAAGTTTGCGCAACTCTACCTCAAAGAAGCACGGGACCGCGGCGTGGATTTGGTCACGGCTGGACGCATCATCTTGATGGCCTGGACGGTGCTGAAGCTCCAGTCCGATGAAATCGCGGAGAGGGCGCAAAGCTTCGACCAAGAGGAAGAGGCCGATTGGAGTTGGGATGACCTTCCCGACTTTTCCATGTCCGACGAGGAATGGGATTACACGCAACGCATCGAGATGGCGCCGCGGGCGCCCATCGACGAAAAAATCCGGCACAAAGGCGACCGCAAGGTCACGCTCATGGAACTCGTGGGTGCCTTTGAAGAAGTGCATCAAGAAGCCGAAGAGCGCATTGTTCTCAATGAGCAGAAGCGCAAGGCGCGCCTCAGCCTGAAGCGCCGCATGCGCGGCAAAGTGGGCAACATGATGCACAAGGAGGACCTGGAGGCGGAGATTGCCGAAACGTGGCACCGCATCTTGGAATTCCCGTCCCAACCGATTCCCCTCAGTGAGCTCTACGAGCGCGACCGCATTGACTTGGTGCAGACGTTCACCTGCGTTCTCTTCTTGGTGAAGAGTGGCCGCGTCACGGTTTCCCAGGAAAACTTCCCGTACGGCGAGGTCTGGTTGACACCGGTTCTGGAAGAAGCGGCGGCCATCATTCAGGAAGAGGTGACGGCATGAGTACGAAGAAGCCTGAGCACATCGTGGAGGCGGCGCTGTTCAGCGCGGGCAAGCCCATTGCCGTCGAGGAAATCCAGGATTCAACGGGCCTTGGTAAGCGCGTCATCAATGAGGCGCTGAAGGCGTTGGAGAAAACCTACCGTGAGCGGGACACCGCGTTGGAAGTGGGCAAGGCGGGCACCAAGTGGGCCATGCAGGTGCGCAGCCATGCCGCCGATGAAGCCGCCAAGTTTGCGCCCATGGAGATTCCCAAGAAGGTCCTGAAGACCTTGGCGCTCATTGCCTACCACCAGCCGATGAAGCAATCGGACCTCAAGGATATGATTGGGTCCAAGGTGTACGACCACGTGGGTGAACTCAAGGAGCGCGGTTTGGTCAAAACCCGCCGTGATGGGGTCACCAAGATGATCACGACAACCGCCGCCTTCCCCGAGTACTTTGGCCTAGAGGCGGCCAGCAACGATGAAGTTCGCGCTGTGATGGCCAAGTTGGTCGGCCTTCCCCCGCCGAAGAAGCGCGAGGAGAAGGAACTGGCGGGCTTTGACGGCGTCCCGGAGACGGCCGCTCCGGAGCCAGCAGCTGAAGCGTTGGATGCCGAGGCCGCCCCGGACACGGAAGATCTGGAAGCGCACCCCGCAACCCCAATCTGACCACACGATTTGTATAGGGCTGAAAACGCGTCGTCCCTGTGTACCGTAGCTTGCTCGTTCTGGCGTTGCTCATTCCTGGCGCCAGCGCCGCATTCCTCGAAGACCCCGTCGGCGACCACTTCGCAGTTCCCGTCATGGGCACCAATGATTTGGTGAGCTTGGAAATGCAGCGCGTGCCGGGGGGAATTGAATTGCAGTTGGGCGTGGCCGCCATTGACCAGACAGTGGGTGTCGAACCCATTGAAGGCGTCCTTCACCTCATTTACTTCGGGTATGGAACGGAATCGTACCGCGTTTGGGTGTATTGGCACCCGTACTTGCTGCAGGCCCGTGACGGTGGTCCGAGCACGGGCGCTGGATTGGATCTTCAACGGGCGGACGCAGGCTGGCGCCAAATCACGGATAACCTGGAGTCGAACCATGATGTGGACTCAGGCATTTTTTCCGTCTTGATTCCCGATGAGTTGGTGAAGAATGAATATCGGGTGCCGCTGCGGCCCGACGCCCAATTGCACAGTTGGTGGGTGGAGTCCACCAATACCGCGCGAAGCCTGGGCAACTTCATCGTCGGCGACGTTCCCTCCATTTACGACCGCATGCCCGACGAGGGAATCAGTCCGACCGCATACATTGTGCCCGGCGGTGACGGGTCGGGTGCGTCGATGCTGACCTCGAGGCATGCGGTGCGCAGCAGCAACGGCGGGCCCAACACGATTGTTTACCCCTTCGACCTCTATTCGGAGGATGGGGGTCACTACGATATGGAACTCGTGTCGGTTCCGGAGCATTGGCAAGCCATTGTCGTCCCTTCGGCCATCGTCGCTGAACCGGGGAGCACCGTGAGCGGGTGGGTTGTTGTCAATGTCGAAGGGGCGCACCAGCATGGTGCCGAAGACCGCATCATGCTGCAAACCAGCGGCGGGTCGGCTTCCCTGGAACTCACCCTGATCTACCCCGAAACGCCCATCCCTGCGGGCCACCACAATACGGTGTACTTCCACAGTCGCATGGCGCCGACGGACGGCTTCGGTTTGCAAGCCGCCACCGACCCGGTTTTCGCCAATGAACGGCTGCTATGGATGAACACATTGCAAGCGGATGAGCTATCGGACCCGGAGCCGGTCGAGGCATCGTTTGAGCAGCGCGGCTGGCGCATTCCTCTGGCGCCCAAGATGGGTACGGGCCTGGTCATTCTTGATGGCGAGGCGCGCGTGACCGCCCGCATGGATGCCTCGCGGGACCTGGACATCACGGGTGAAACCTTCCGGGCGGAACTCTGGATTGAAGGCGAGGACACGCCACTGGCAACGTCTGCGGATTTGGTCACGGACGTCCCCGCCGACGGCATGGACGTGGAATTTGTCCTGCCCATGCAGGCACGGACCATCGCCGCGGCCCCGGACCTGAATTTGGTTTTGCAAATCCACCGAGAGCGCAGCGGCACGCCGCCCGGCGACTACGAAGGGTTCGTCCAGCCGCGTTTGCTGCCGGGCGCATCCATGCAGCTGCCCCTGGGCGAGTACCGAGATGCGTTGCCTCCGGACGTCATGGATGCACTGCGCGAACAGGGCGTGCTCGATGAAACCGGGGCCATCCACGAAGCGCCTGCCCTCGAGGCGCATGAATCGCCGACGGGGCTGGGCTTTGGTTTGGGGGCGATTTTTGCCGCCTGGGGCGTTCACGCCGGCCGGGGCCGCCGCGAGCCATAGCAACCGCCGAATCGTCGTTAAATCGCCGAAAAACGGGCTTTCCGGGCAAATCACAAGCCCTTATACGCGCGCGCGCGTACGCGCACGCATAGGGGATGCGCGTTTGTCGGACCGTAGGTCTGGCCGCCTCCCCGCGTGATTCCATGAGTGACTACGGAGCATCCAGCATCCAAGTCTTGGAGGGCCTTGAAGCCGTCCGAAAACGACCGGCCATGTACATTGGCAGCACCGATGAGCGAGGCCTCCATCACCTTGTGTATGAGGTTGTCGACAACAGCATCGACGAGGCCCTCGCCGGCCACTGCAGCACCATCGACGTGGCCATCCAAAAGGACGGCAGCGTCCGCGTCAGCGACGACGGCCGCGGCATCCCCATTGAGCCTCACCCGAAGTACAAGAAGCCCGCTCTGGAAGTGGTCATGACCATCTTGCACGCCGGTGGCAAGTTCGATGAATCCAGCTACAAGGTATCTGGAGGTCTGCATGGCGTCGGTGTTTCTTGCGTCAATGCATTGTCCGAGAAACTCATCGCCGAAGTGCGCCGGGACGGGCAACATGTCCAGATGGAATTCGCCCGCGGCGTGCCCACCAAGGCTGGCCTGCAAACCCTGGGCAAGTCGGACGAAAGCGGCACGACGGTGACCTTCTGGCCTGACCCCGAAATCTTCGAAACCCTCCACTTCGATTTCGACACGTTGCAATCCCGTCTCCGGGAATTGGCTTTCCTTAACGCCGGTGTCACCATCAAGTTCAATGACGAGCGCGAAGGTTCCCTGAAGGAGGAAAGCTACCACTACGAGGGCGGCCTGTCGGAATTTGCCCAATGGGTGAATCGCAACCGCAGTCCGCTGCATTCGGATGTGATTCACGTGGAGGGCAGCGAAGGCAAAGTGCGTGCCGAAGTGGCCATCCAGTACACGGACGCGTTCAACGAGACGGTGTTCACCTTCGCCAACAACATCAACACCCACGAGGGTGGCAGCCACTTGGTGGGTTTCCGCGCTGCATTGACGCGCACCATCAACGACTACGCCAAGCGCAATGACCTGTTCAAGGACAAGGACGCCAGCCTCAGCGGCGACGATGTCCGCGAAGGCATCACGGCCATTGTGAGTGTGCAAATTCCCCAGCCCCAGTTCGAAGGGCAAACCAAGACCAAACTGGGCAACAGCGAAGTGCGCGGTATCGTGGAGAAGATGGTCAACGAGAAACTGGCCGAATTCCTCGAAGAGACGCCGGCCACCGCTCGCATCATTGTCGAAAAAGCCATTCTGGCACAGCGGGCCCGGGATGCGGCGCGCAAGGCCCGAGATTTGACCCGGCGCAAGTCGGTCCTCGAAGGCAGCGGCCTGCCGGGGAAGTTGGCGGACTGCCAAAGCCGCGACCCGGCCGTTTCCGAGATTTACATCGTGGAAGGTGACTCCGCAGGCGGCAGCGCCAAACAAGGCCGTGATCGTGCCAGCCAAGCCATTTTGCCCCTGCGTGGCAAGATTCTCAATACGGAGCGTGCCCGGCTGGACCGCATCCTGCAAAACAAGGAAGTGCAGGCCCTCATCCAAGCCGTGGGAACGAGCATTGGCGAAGACTTCGACGCCGACAAAGCACGTTACCACAAGATTGTCATCATGACGGATGCCGACGTGGACGGCGCGCACATTCGTGCCCTGCTCCTGACCTTCTTCTACCGGTACATGCCGGAGCTCATTGAACGGGGCTACATCTACATCGCCCAGCCGCCCTTGTACAAGCTCAAGAAAGGTGGCCAGGACCGCTATGTCTACGACGACCGCGCCAAGGAGACCATGCTCGATGACTGGGCCCGCAACGAGGATGGGACCATCGACGTGGACAAGCGGGGCAAGGGCGTCTCCGTGCAGCGATTCAAGGGTCTGGGTGAGATGAACCCCACCCAACTATGGGAGACC
>JBFJWV010000024.1:0-10012 GCA_041623515.1 Thermoplasmatota archaeon
GCACCCGGAGCCAACGGCTGGGGCAGTGGCGACGAGGTGATTCGCATGAGCCACCGCGGAGGAGAAGCCATTGACGTTGCTTCGCTGCGTCTCATTTTCACCATCGGCGCCCAATCGTTTGAGTACGGCCCCATCGATTTTGACGGGGACCTGGCGGACGGCAAATTCACCATCGGCGACTCATGGAGCCGCCTCCACACCATCCAAGATAGTGACGTGGTCAAAGGTACCGCCATTTTCGAAGGCCGCACGGTCATCACCCGCGCCACGGTCCGCGACACGGGCGCCGCGGCCGGTTGCGGCATCGACACGAATCCCCCGACCGTCTTCAGCTTCGAGCAGCAACCCAATGACGTGAGCACATTCACCACGTCCGACGTGACGGTCATCATCACCCTGCTGGATGACTGCTCGGGCGTGAATGAATCGGCCACGCCCAATTTGGAGTACTGGTTCGACAGCGACCCGCCGGTGCAAGTCTCCATGACACTGACCGGTGCCGCGCGGTGGGCCGGGACCATTGCCGAGCCATTCCCTGGCGGATGGACCGCGCAATTCGGTAAAACACTGCATTACCGCGTGGTCGGGTACCAAGACAACGCCGCGAACGTCGGAAATACTCCCATCCAGAACGACTTCGTCGCCGCCGGCGACCCGAACCAATACGTCGACAGTTACAGCACCGGGCACGGCGACGTGAGTGACTTTGCCAATGCACAGGCCAACAACGGATTGTGGGCCACGCTCGCGGAAGGCAACGGCGAATTCACGTTCTACGCACGAGATTCAATCGGAGGCGGCGTCACGGACCACGCGGACGCTCGCCACGCCCCCAACAGCAGCTACGCGCAAATGCACGATCCAACGGACCGGGTCACCACGTTTGACTTTGACATCACCGGGGCGGCCGGATCCATCGTTGACGTCGAAATGGTCCTCGTGACCCAGGCATTGTCTCTTGCACCCAACGACAACGATCAATTGCTGCTCACGACCACCATTGCGGGCAGCACCGTGGAAAATTTCGCGACGTACAATCCGGCGTTTGGTGTCCAGGAATTCAGCGTCTCGGTCTTCAACAACCACCCCGACCTGGTGACCGGGTGGGGCTGGAGCGACGTGCAACAAATGCAGGTACGTGCAGAATACGATCGCGTGCAAGTGGCCGACCCATTTGCCATCGAATTGGACGCCATGTATGTTCGGGTCACCACCGCCGCGGCATCCAATTCGCTGGAAGTGGACTTCCATTGGAACAGCATTGCGCCATTGCCCACGCACACCCTGGAAATCCGCCACCAGACCATTGACGACACCTTCGATGTGCAAGTCTGGGACCACGTGGCGGCCAACTGGAATACCCGGGGCACCTTGAACAACGCGTCCTGGGCGACCTGGTCCTACGCGATGACCAGCGATGAAACCAACAGCCCCCCCTTGATTCGCTTGGTGGACGTCAGCAGCGCGGCGCCGCCCGGCACGCTCAACGTTGACTTTGCAAGGGTGGTGTCTGCATGAGCAACAAGCGGCCCCTGCCGATCCATGAAGAAGACCGCGGCGTCAGCACCGTGCTCGGCGCCGTATTGGTTTCCGCCTTGGTCGTCATGGTGCTGGTCACGGTGCGCGTCAACTTCGTTCCCCAGTGGGACGAAGCAGACGACGCCGAACAAATCCAGGTGACTTCGGGCGCCATGGCGCAGCTGCGCTCCGCCCTCGACCGCCAATTGGATGACCCAACGGCCTCCGCTGTGACGGTCCCGATTCAACTCAGTGGCACCTCCACGCCGACCGGTTTCTTCTCGGCGCCGCGCCAGTCAGCGGACTTGAATTTCCGCGGGGCGCACTCCGAGGCGGTCAACATGACCGCCCCCAACACCATCATTCGCGCCGCGAACCAAGGCAGTCTGGCGGGCATCAACGAGCAGTGGATTGATGCCGGCTCCGGTGCCGTCAACAACGTCAATGAAGTAAACCACCTGCGCCTGCGGATTACCAATCCATTCGACGAAAGCAACGACGACGGGATCACGTTGACCATCACGGACGCTGACGGCAATTTTGCCGGCTCCCTCCGGTTCTACGTGGCAAAGGATGGATCCTCCGTGACCATGAATTCCGCCATCAAAAACGCCGACAACGTTCTGCTGTTTGACAGCGGTGAATCCGCCCACCACAACGTCAACCCGCCCTATGCATGGCTCAATGCCTTGGATCCCAACCTGTTCTTTGACCAGGTCCTCAGCGCGGCCAAGAAGCCCATGACCCTGACCCTGAGCGAACAAGGCTTGGTGGGCGATTACGCCATGACCTACGTGGAAAGCACTCCGGGTGGCCCCGCCACCGTTGGACAGTCTGGCGTGGCCGTTGCCAACTACGTCAATGCCATCGCCGCCGGACGGTTGGAAGTGACCGTCAAACCGTCGGAACTTCCGGAGCAAATCCTGGTCTACGAACACGGTGCCGTCTTCCGCATCCAGCACGACGGTCAAGCCGTCTACATTCCACCCAACATCCGCTTCTTGGACACCAACAACGGGCCCTTCCTCGAATTGGATTTGCCCATGCTCAGCGGAGCCGCCGCCTCGCGGACGGGGGGTGCAGTGCCCGCCCAATTCGTGACCGAATCACGGGTGCCCATCCAAGCCGTGGCGGACACCTTCACCATCACCATTGCCACCGCTTACCCCGAATTGTGGGAGCGGATTTTCGCCAACGCGGCCACCAATGGTGGCGTGCCGTCTGGACACTTCTCCATCGTCAAGACCAGCAGTTCCGTCATCTTCACCATCGTCGGCCCCAGCGCCACGCCAGCTGACTACGACGTCAGCGTCAAGATTCGACAAGCCAGCATCAAAACCACATTCCAGAGTTGACCACCATGCGACCCCGAAACCCCTTCTCAAAACGCAAAAAGAACGCCGAAGCCGAGGCGGAGGCAAGCGAGGAAGCACTCGCCGAAGTCGCCCGCCAAGAAGCCAAGGAAGAGGAATTCGCCCGTTCCATCCAGCGCGAGGCACGCCGCCGCGCCAAGAAGGAAGAAGAGGAAGCCAAACGCCTGCGGCAAGAAGCAGAAAAGATGGCCAAGAAGGCGGAAAGCCGCCGCAAACAGCAAGCGGATTTGGCTCGCCACCAGGAACGGGTGCTTTCGCTGGCAGAGGAGCTGGGCTTTGATCCCGAACGCCCCGTCTTGGAGATTCCCCCCATTCCTGAAGGGATGGAAGAGGTTGAACAAATCTCGATTGTCGACGGCCTCTCATTTGTTCGGATTCTCTACGATTCCTCGGAAAACGAATACGTCTACGATGTCGTCGAGCCACTTCTGACGCCAACGGACTTGGAAACCTTCTCGTTCCTGCGCGACACCTTGGTCCGCACCATGGATGGCCGCGACAAAGAGGAGGGGCAACGCTGGGAAAGCTACCTGGCTCTGGCCGTGGAACAGGCCGTCGCCGACCATGATGTTCTCGTGGACCACGTGAGCCTGGAACGCATCCAATACTACCTCGTGCGTGACTTCCTCGGCTTTGGGCCCGTGGATGTCCTCATGCGCGACAGCATGATCGAAGACATTTCGTGCGATGGGCCCGGCATCCCGATTTACCTGTTCCACCGCAAGTACGAATCCATCCGCACCAGCATCGTGTTCAAAGACGACCTGGAATTGGATTCATTCGTCATCCGGTTGGCCCAGCAATCGGGCAAACACATCAGCATCGCGCACCCGCTGCTCGATGCCACTTTGCCCGATGGCAGCCGGCTGCAAGCCACGCTGAGCCAAGAGGTCACCACCCGCGGCAGCAGCTTCACGGTACGGAAGTTCCGGGCCGAGCCCCTGACGCCCATTGATTTGGTTTACTTGGGCACCATCAGCCTCGAGCTGGCCGCCTACTTCTGGTTCCTCATGGAACAGGGAGCCAGCCTCATCATGGCCGGCGGCACGGCAAGCGGCAAGACGACCACGCTGAACGCGGCCTGCCAGTTCATCCCACCCGAAAAGAAGATTGTCAGCATTGAGGACACGCGTGAAATCAACCTGCAACACGAAAACTGGATTGCAGGCCTGACGCGGGCGGGCTTCGGCCACGGCAGCGAAGGCAAAGCCACCGGCGCCGTCGACATGTACGACCTGCTCGGCGCCGCGTTGCGCCAGCGGCCCGAATACCTGCTTGTTGGTGAAGTTCGTGGCAAGGAAGCCCTGACCCTGTTCCAGGCGATGGCCACGGGCCACGCCGTGTACTCTACCATGCACGCGGACTCGGTGCCCAGCGCCGTTTACCGTTTGGAAAACGAGCCCATCAACGTGCCCCGCATGATGCTGCAGACCATGGATGTCATCGCCATCCAAGGCCAAGTGCGCATCCATGACAAGCTGGCCCGTCGCGTGATGGACATCACAGAAATCGCCGGATTCGATGCCGACACCGGCGACCTGTTGACGAACAACGTGTTTCTGTGGGACCCGGAAACGGACACCCATGAATTCCTGGGCAAGAGCCACATTTTGGAGGAGCGCATGCGCCGCAACAACATGACGGAGGCGCAGCTCAACGATGAATGGGCCGACCGCATCAAGGTGCTCAAGTACCTCACCGATCACGATGTGCGGGACTTCGAAGAAGTGGCTCGCTACGTCCAGCGCTACTACCGCGACAAGCCTGCCCTGATGCAGATGCTGAGCGGCCCGCCCCGCCGTGGGCCTCGTGGTGGAGGCAAGCCCATGACCGCGGAAGAGAAGGTTCCCGGACACGTGAGCAAGCCAACCCCTGCTACGCGCAAGAACAGCAAACGCCCCCCGGTCCGTAGCGTCAAGAAGGAGACGAACAACAAGGCCGAAGGTGAACCCGTCATCGTTGCGGCCAAGCGCAAGAAGGAGGAATCCTGATGGCCATCGGCTTGTACCGGCGCATCGCTTTGCGGGTCTTCGGTCCGCAAGCTGAACGTGCCGTCCGCCGCAACGAACGGATTGGGTTCGCACTGCAACGCGCCCAAATCCGCTTGCGCCCGGAAGTTTACATCGCCTCGGCGTTTCTGACCGCCATGCTGGCCGGGCTCGCCGGGATGGTCATTGTGACCATGTTTGCGGTGTATGCTTTGGCAAGCGGCGATGCGGCCAATGTTCGCGCCATTGCCATCTTCATTCCGCTGCCATTCCTTGCCGCGGCTGGCGTGTACATGATTTCGGTGATGCTGCCCGACATGCGTGGCCGCAACCGGGCGCGCGACATCGATGCCAAGCTTCCGTACGCGCTGAACTACATCGCGACGATGGCCTCCGCCGGGGCCACACCCGAGCGCATCTTCACGAGCCTCTCCAAGCAAGACGTGTACGGGGAGGTGGCCAACGAAGCAGCCGTCATCAGCCGCGACCTGAACATCTTGGGCATCGACTTGCTCAACGCGCTCAACAATGGCATTGACCGGAGCCCCAGCCAATACTGGGAGGACGTTCTGCAGGGCGCCATCACGGTGCTTACGTCAGGTGGCGAATTGCGCGACTACTTCAACAGCAAAAGTGAGCAGTACCTGGCGGCCAACCGCCAAGACCAGAAGCAGTTCTTGGAGAGCCTCGGTGTTCTGGCGGAATCATTCGTGGTCGTTGTTGTGGCTGCGCCCCTGTTCCTAATTGTCATCCTTTCCGTGATGACCATGTTCGGAAGCAGCGCCACGCAAATGCTGACCCTGGGCTACCTCATGGTGCTCGTCCTGCTCCCACTTGCGCAAGCAGGCTTCGGTGTGACCATCAAGACCATGACCCCGGAGGCTTAGGAATGGGAAACGTGGAACCAGCCCGTCCCGTCGAACATTGGCGCACGTACGGCATCCTGATTGGAGCCGGCCTGGGCGCGTTGGCCGTCCTCGTCGGTGGCATCTTGGATATGGCCGGCGTGGCCACCAACATCGCTGGCACCATCAGCGGATTCGGATTCGTCGCGTTGGCGACGAGCGTTGGCCTGGGGCACACAGTCCGTTTGTTGCCGGCCATCCGGCCCCGCATCAAGGAAACCGGCCGCCGGACCGAAGTGCAGCAATGGCAGTTCATGAAGGCCATCAGCATCTTGCTGAACCTGCTCGCCGTGGTTTCCCTGGCCATTCTGGTGTTTGCCGTCATCGTGCGCGTTGGCGCCTTTGACTACCGCGCCAATGCGTCTCTGATTGTCCACATCCCCAACCTTCTGGCGATGACGCTGGCACTTGTTGGCACGGCTGCGTACTTGCAATCCATGCGCACCAAGCTGGTGCACGAAACTTCGAAGCTGGCGACAACCATGCACATCAGCTCGCTGGCCGGCGTGGGCCTCAGCGTCATCTGGGGTATCCTGGTCGCATGGGGCATCGTGGGCAGCAACACGGACGGGGACCTCGTTCCCAAAGATCACGCCATGATGTACCTGGCGGCCTCCCTGTTCATTGTCCTGAACCTGTTCATCGATCGGCCGCTTCCGACCATCTATGTGCTGCTTTCCGAAGAGCGGGACGTGTACGAAGGGCACAGCCACTTCAAGCGATCCAAGAGCATCATTGCACCCGTTCTCGGAGCGTTCTCTCTCCTTTTCTTGGTGTTCTTGTTGTTCGTCGCATTCAGCGGTGGCATCACGGGCCTTTGGGAGCGCGTTCGTTCCGACGTGACCTTCGTGATCGTGGCGGTGCTGATTTTCGTGGCAGTCATTGCCAGCGGCATCGGCGCATTGATGCTGACGCGGACGCCCGACGAAGTGGCCATGTACAAGGAAAAAGAGGACAAGACCACGCGGTTCGCGAAGAACCTGCTCTACGGCTCCCTCGGCCTTGCATCCGCGCTCGCCCTGCTCGCGCTGCTGGTGCAGCAAGGCGTCGACGCCATCGGAATTTCCCAGGGCCGCTGGACCGACATCCTCGGCTTGGCGGCACTCATGGCGCTGGGACCCTACGGTTTCTACGCGGGGTACCAGGCACGCCGCATTCGCCGCATGGAGGAACGGTTCCCCGACTTTCTGCGTGACTTGGCCAGCAGCCACCGTGGTGGCTTGACTTTGCCCTCCGCCGTCACGATTGCGGCACGCGGCAACTACGGCCCACTCACCGACGAAGTTTCCCGTATGGCGGACCAGATGTCATGGAACGTGTCGTTCCGCGAAGCCCTGCAACGGTTTAGCGAACGCGTGAACACGCCGTTGATTGAACGCGCGGTCAACTTGATTCTCGAAGCGGACCGCAGCGGCGGCAGCACGGTTGACGTGTTGCTTGCAGCAGCTCGCGACGCGCGCCAAATCAAGACCATGGAGAACGAGCGTGGTCTGTCCATGTCGCTCTACACCATCGTCGTGTACATCACATACGGCGTGTTCTTGCTGGTTGCTGCCGTCCTGTACGGGCAATTCATTCCCGAAATTGTCAACGCAACCAGTGCCTTCGGCGAAGGGGACATCTCGCCCACCGGACAACCCGTGGATACGGTCAGCCTTGGCCAATACCGCGCGTTCTACCACACGGCATCCCTTGCCCAAGGGCTGGGCTCCGGAATCATTGCGGGCATGATGGGTACGGGGCGGGCCGTTCTTGGTCTGCGCCACAGCTTCATCATGGTCGGCGCGGCGTCGTTCGTGTTCGGAGTGTTCCTGGTATGAAACGGCTGGAACAGACGGCCCTTGACGGGTCCTTCCTAGGTGATCAAAAGAAGCGCCCCCACCCCGCATCGGACGACGACGGCGCGAGCCCGGTCATTGGCATCGTGCTGCTTGTTGCAATCACGTTGACGTTGGCAACGGCGGTATTCGTCATGATGGGCAACGCAAACGCCGATTCTGCCCCGACGCCGAATGCATCGTTCGAAGTCGACCGGGTTGGGCCCGGCGGAGAAATTACGTTCTTTCAACTCGGAACAATGCCGGTTGATGCGACGGAGCTGCGCGTGAACCCCACCAATTGCGTGCTCCTGGATGGGGCCGGCAATGCCAAGTCAACAGGAGTCGTCCAAGCCGGCGATTCGTTCCGATGCCCCAACGATGGTCAAGTCACCATCATTCACGAGCCATCGGGGTCCGTGCTGTACCGAGGCGAAATCTAGTCCGCTCGCTTGAAGCCCAGGGCTGCGGAATTGATGCAGAAGCGTTCGCCCGTTTTGTCCTGGGGCCCGTCATCAAAGACATGGCCCAGGTGGGCATCGCAGGATCCACAGCGCACCTCGATGCGCACCATGCCATGGGACCGGTCCTCGATGCGCTTGACCGCCCCGGCTTCAATGGGCTCCCAGTACGCAGGCCAGCCGCAGCCCGAGTCGTATTTGGCGTCCGCCGTGAAGAGCGTCGCACCACAGCAGATGCATTCATACACGCCCTGCTCGAAGTGCTTGTCGAATTCACCGGTGAACGCGCGCTCGGTACCGGCCTCTTGGGTTACGTGCCATTGCAGAGGCGTCAATCGTTCACGCAAATCATCGGACATGCGGATGGGTTGTCGGTCCGTGCAAATGGGCTTTTTCCCTTTCATCCCCCGACACTTCCTGCCCTTCACCACAGCCGGCTAATAGGCCCCGGGGCCAAGATTGGCTTGTATGGCGCAACACGACCCCCCTACGCAGATGACCGCCGGTCCAGACCTGGACATGCGTGTCGCCGAAGCTCTTGGCTGGAGCTACAAGGAACGGCCCATGGCCGACATCAAGTACCCGGACGGGCACCGCGTTTTGCAAGGTGCCGCGTACGAATTGTGGGACCGCGCGGGCAACATTCAAGGCATTGGGAAAAGCTACGAATCGGCCCGCTGTTTCTTCACGGAAGAAGCCGAGTGTGCGGACTTCCTCAAGGATGCCTTCGCGCAACTAAACATCGCGTACACAATCCATCACGCCGGCGACGAAGTGACCGTTTCAACCAGCATCAAGAACCAGAAGTTCGAGGTCTCGGCCGACGACGAAAGGACCGCACTGGCCATTTTTGCGCTGGAACTGGATGCCGCGGGCGTGTGCCTGCAAGTGCCGCTGACCGTGCCGCCGTTGAAGATGTGGCCCGGCACCGTGGACTAATCGCGCCGCCGGGATTCCTCATACCAGGCTTCCACGTCGGGGTCAGCGAACCTTGGCTGGACCGGAATGATTCCGCCACGTGTTGCACCGCTGCTCTTGGGTGCAGGCCCGCGAGGGCCCCGAGCCACCACGGCCGGGATGAACCCGAGGCTTGCGATGAACGCGCAGGCAACCACGATGGCGGCGACGGTGCCAAATTGCTGCAGCTGACTCAGTTGCGAGAAGCTGAGCACGGTGAAGGCCACGACCGTGGTCAACGTGCCGGCCAGCACGGGTTGTCCCACATGCGTGACACTGTCCACCGCACTGACCCACCCGGTTTTGCCCTGGTGCCTGCTGCGTTGCACGTCACTCATCAAATGCAGAGAATAGTCCACCCCGATGCCGATGACCATCGCCGCAGTGATGCCCGTCACGGAGTTCAAGGGGATGCCAAAAATCGCTTGGATGCCCAACTGCCACACAATCACAAGCACAAGCGGCGTGAATGCCAAGAGGGCAGGAACGGGCTTCCGGAAAACAAACAGCAGCAACAACAGAACGAGCCCGAACGCGACACCGGTGCTCAGCAACAATGAATCCAGAACCGCCCCTTCTGCTTCCAGGGAAATGAAGCCCCGGCCCGTCAGCTCGGCCCCATGCTCCGAGGCGGCTTGCTCAAGCAGCGGCAGAATGTCCCGCTCATTTTCGGTTTCGTAGCCGACGGTGACAAGCCACGCGTCCGGAGAGCTCACGCCGTCCAGGCGGGCGTCCGACGTGGGGTATCCATCGGCCCCACCCCCGCCTTGACTGACCCGCGTTGCCGGACCGTCCACAAATCCGAGTCCGTCCATGTCGCGCAATTCCTGCTCCAATGCCTCCAGCCCGGAGGGCCCCACGGACCGGGGAACGAAGAATTGTGCAATGCTTTGCCCGCCGAAGCGCGCCTCGACTTCGCCCAGTGCCACGGAGGCAGGCTCGTCCGGGTCCACTTGCGTTTCCAATTCGCGCTCCAAATCCACTTGCGTGGCC